>JAGOVC010000079.1 GCA_018060955.1 Candidatus Woesebacteria bacterium
GTACTGCGCACCCCCCACTTTAGGCAAGCAGGAAAATAGTATTGGCAGAAATCTGCGAAACTATCCAGAAGTGGTAGAATAGCGGTGAAAAATAAAGTGGTACATCTGTACCGTATAAGGAGTCTCGTATGGCTGTTTCTGAACGTGCGAAACAATTGGTGAATGATCAAGAGATTCAGGCTCTTAGTCTTCCAAGCCCTATTTTGTTTCTCGATTTTATGACCGACTATCTGCTTGCTCATCCAGATGAGATGGCCAAGTCTGATCAAGAACTAATACTTGTGTTTTCAGAATGGTATAAAGCTTACATGTCCATAGCAATTCCTGATTTACCACTCGATGATGATGATCAAGATTAGGACAACTAAGTTTCAACAACTTCATCAGCTTTTACCACTTTTGATTCAAGATGTTGGAGAGCACGAATTATTTTTTCAATGAACACTGCGGACAGCTTTCCGTTAGCCCAGTTATTTTGTTCAAACATGGCAGCCAATATTGGATTTGAACTTAAGAGATGATATTGTTCATCGATTTTATCTTCATCAAATTCTCTGATGGCGATCGCAAGATCGTAGAACATGGTCAACAAAATAGGTAGACCACCAACCCCATCAAGAAACGGTCTGAGCTGTGAACTTAAGGATCGATTAATATCTAGTTCGTCCTCTACAGCTTTCTGAAGCTGTGCAGAAACTAACTCAATCTGTGCCATAGGCCTATACGATTATCTCGGCTACTTTCTTCCAAATCACTTCTTCCACAGCTTCTAGGGTTTGATTGGCATCTACCAGTTCCCATCGAGCATGGTCATTTTGTTTGGCTAAATAGAGATAGGCTTCTCGTACTTCTTGGTGAAAGGCAAGATTTTCCATCTCGAATCGATTGGCTCCACCGGCTTGGACTTGTCGTTCTACTCCCAACTTTGGATCTACGTCCAAGAGGAAGGTTAGATCAGGATAGGTGTCTTTGGTAGAAATCTTATTTAGTTCCTCAATGGTATCCACTCCAAATTTTCGGACCATTCCTTGGTAGACAACAGAACTATCACGTGTTCGATCCATGAGCACGATCTTTTTGGCTTCCAAACTAGGAAGTACCAGTTCACGATACACTTGGGCACGAGCTGCCTGAAACAGCAGTACTTCAGCGGTATATGCCATCCCAATGTTCTTGCTGGATAACACGACTTCACGGATTTGTTCAGAGATCACCGTTCCACCTGGTTCACGCACCACCACCACATCAAAGCCTTCTTTGACGAGATGATCACGCAAACGCACAATCTGGGTTGTCTTCCCCGCTCCCTCTCCACCCTCAAATGAGATGATGAATCCTTTTTGCATTGTCATGATGTACTCCCTATAAAAAACACAATAGCAAACCCAAAGGGTTTGATCAAATGGCACTAGGTATTTCTACTTCTTCCCGTACTGCTCTTTGACAAACGACTTCATCCGTTCGTGCACCGATTTATTGATCGGTGACGCACTCGGAAAGATAGCGGATGAGGTGGGCTTGGGTGCAAGTAGTTCTCGATCTTGTGCATGGTAGGCAGACGGGCGTGTAGCAAACGAGGAGGGGTCGACATTTTTTATTTCAAACTTTTGAGCTGGAGCATCATCTTGCGCTTTAATCTTTTCTTGAAGTTGTTTCTTGAAGGCACCTGGGGGAAATCGTGACATAGTTATGGTTTTAATGAATACCGGACTCCGCGTGTACTTCCATGTTTTATAACATAGTCGTGTTTCACTAACCACTGGAGATCGTTAGCCAGTGTTCGCACAGGGATTGTGGGAAAACGGCGAGAGAGGAGGTCAAAGGAGCAGATCGGGTGATCACGGATAATGGCCACTAATTCTTCACGTCGAGGTAATAATCCCATCTGATTGGATCTTTGGTTCTGTGGAGTTGACGGTTGTTCTTCTCCAACGCGCTTAAGATCTAAGAGAATCTGTTCTAATGACCAAACGATCCCTTCTAGGACAAAGGAAGTAAATTCCTCCGTGTGTCGGGTACTACGTTCCATATAGGCATAGTAGGAAGTCTTGTGTTCATCAAAATACTGATCAATGGGAAGTGTAAATTCTCCAAATAGTTTGCTTTGCTCTAATTGCCATTGGAGGAGGACGCGTCCCGTTCTGCCGTTTCCATCGATGAAGGGATGGCTTTTTTCAAAGTAGTAGTGCAGTCGTGCAACATCCAAGAGATGTTCTATTGGTTCTCGTTCTTTGTTTGCTTCCACTAACCAGATATCTAACATCTGTTGCATCGTCAGGCGATCGGGTGTCAGATACACTACGGATCCGGAAGCATCAAAGATCCCCGATTGTTCACTTCTAAAATTGCCTGCCTGACCATGCAGTCCTTCCAAAAGTTTCTCATGGATATCTTTGATCGATTGTGAGGTGAGGGCTTTGGGGAGTGTCTTTACAAAACGCAGTGCACGTAGACAATTATCCACTTCTTTCTTTTGTAGGTCTAACGGATCATTGGTTAGTGTATCGACCTGCCCAAGTGTAAGTTCATTCCCTTCAATGCGGGCAGAGAATAATGAGCTCTTTAATAGCTGGCGATGAAAAACGGTTGAAGCAACACTTGGTGGAACGGGAACACTCACTAAGACCTTCGCCAAGAATTGAATGCGCTCAAGAATTGGTGAGACGAGTTGGGAAGAAACAGGATACGGATATTGCAACATTGCAACATCTTGCAGTATATTGCAACACTTTGCAAGTTCTAGCAGTTAGTCTCGAGGGTTCACTCGAATGATGTGTCGATATTGTAATTCAGCTTCCAGAAACAATGGATTTCCAATCAGACCGACTTTAAGAGATTCATTGATGTACTCAATGCGCCAGTTTCCAACCATGATAACGTCTGGAGATCTTTTCAGTGGATCAAGACTCTTAATCTGATTAAAGATTCGAAGAACACAGGAATCAAAGAGTCTGTTCCAAAGATCGGGATGGTTAAAGGAAGGTCGCGTTAGGATTAAATTATTGAAGGTGTCCAATAATTCACTAAGCTTTGTGCCATCAAATTGGTCACGAGAATATTCAGTAAGAGGCATACGATTTTTAGGGCAAGAAATTAGTCTCTATTATCTTTGTCACGGGTAATATGCAAAATGCTGAATCGAGCATACCTTCCCTTAACTTCTTTAAGTTTATCAAAGTGTTCGACACTCAGATCGGTGAGGACCCAGTTTCCGATAATAATAGCCTCAACGTCCTTATATGGCTCTTCGGTGCCTTCAAAGTACGTTCGAAGTCGCATTAACAATTGTCGGGATACAGTCAGTAGGCTCTGCTGAAATTCCGGTTTGGACAACAATGTCGACAATTCCGCTAGTTCGCGTCGTTGATCAAACTCAGCGAACGCCCTTTTAAGACTGTTAGTTCTAAAGATAGCTGTCGTTGCTTCTTGCACTGCCATAGTAAGATTCCTAGTTTTGACATATCCGTGCGTCGGAAAAGTCGATTAATTATTAAAAACGAATTATTCGAAGTATTGTACGCGTTTGCTGTACGACATCGATATCAACCGGTTCTGGATAAAACGATACACTAGTTATAGTGAATAACCATTGACCCATGACAATCGTAACTATATTCTTCCATTCTGGTTTTGTTGAGATATCAGTCATTGCTGCGCGCACTAGTCCAATTAACAGTCTATTTGCCTCTTCGCTTGTAAAAGTTTCTCTAT
>JAGOVC010000003.1 GCA_018060955.1 Candidatus Woesebacteria bacterium
TACATATTTTGACAGTGTGGGAATGTTAAAGGATGTTGGCCAGAATCATAGTCTGCAAATGTTGACCCTTCTAACTATGGATGCTCCCAGTGCGTTTACCAATGAAGAAGTCACGAAACGACGGATCGAGATACTTAAAAATATTGTTCCGGATCCTTCTGCGGTTGTCTTTGGCCAGTATGACGGCTACCTAGGAGAAGAGTTCGTCACCCCGCAGTCCAGCACGGAGACGTTCTTTGCATTACGAACAACCATTGATGTTCCCCGCTGGCAAGGTGTACCGATCTATATACGAGCCGGAAAGCGGGTACAGCAATCGTGTACGGAAATCTCACTCGTCTTTAAGACGCCAACTAATCGATTATTTAAACACTTAGAATCCGGTATGGAGCCCAATGTGTTGACCTTTCGAATCCAACCCAATGAAGGCATCGTGTTACGCTTTTTGTCCAAGAAACCTGGTCATGAGTTAGAAGTAGAGTCGCAGGCGATGCAATTTTGTTATCGACTGCAAACCTCCGATCTTCCTGATGCCTATGAGCGCTTGATTGCGGACGTGGTGGAGGGTGATCAAACATTCTTTAATGATGCGATCGAAGTGGAAGCGCAGTGGGAATTTACTGATGCGCTCATGCGGGAGAAGCGTGTTCCCTTACCCTACTCGCAACAAAGTTGGGGACCAGATGCGTCGATGGACTTGCTAGCTGCCGATGGAAGATCCTGGCTGGAGCCTAGTTCGATCGTCTGTGCGATCGAATAGAAGCAGGTCATAAAAAAGTGCGCTGGATCACGGATTATCATACACAATTCGAGTCATAGTAGATAAGATTACATTCTTTTGTGGGATATTCCCATTGACTTTACCTTTGTAAGAAGAGTGTAATGGGTCTATATGGATCAAACATCAGTCAACCCAACCGCTGCTTCAACTACTAAAACAACTCCGACGTCGGATTGTTGTGGAAAAGGAAATTGTGGTGAATGTTTAAAAGGCGGAATGCCATTTAGAAAAGAATTGTTGTCGTTTGCCCTGCTTCTGATGATTGGGGTATCGACCGTGCTTACAGTTCTCTATGTTCAAGCAAAACGTGACAATTTTGCAGCTGGACCCGCTGTGGACTCCTCACAACAGGCTGCAGTTCCTAGCCCAACACTTTACCCCACTTCTGCACCACGTTCGTATACCAATGCTATCGCATTACCTAAACCAAGTCTGAAGGGAGCATTGTCGGTAGAGGCAGCCCTTCAAGAACGTCGAACCAAGAGAACCTACACCAGCGAACCCGTCAAGCTTGCAGACCTCTCACAGATGCTGTGGGCTGGTCAAGGGATTACGGTCCCAGGAACAGAGAAACGGACAGCTCCGTCTGCACGTGAATCCTATCCAATGACCCTCTTTGTGGCGGTAAAGCGTGTTGAAGGGTTGCAGCCAGGACTCTATGAATACTTGCCTAAGACACATTCTTTAGGCTTGATGAAGGCTGGTGACATTGATCCTGCTCTCAAGGAAGCTGGGGTCCAGGAAGGTGCACAGTCAGCTCCAGTTGCAGTTCTCATTAGTGCGGCAATTGGAAACTATCAAGTGAAAACAAAATCAACAACCACTTCAGCGACCTATCTTGAAGCTGGTCATATCGGACAAAACATGTATCTTCAAGCAGAATCGATCGATCTAGGCATCGTCGTTATGGCTGGCTTTGACAGTCAAAAAGTTGGTAAAGCCTTAGAGCTTGGTGCCGGTGAAACCGTTGAGTACGTTGTCCCTATGGGCTATCCAGCTCCAGAACCTGTAGAAGAATAACTGGTACACTGTAACTATGATGAAACGCACATTACTTGTAACCTTGTTTCTTAGTGTTCTCGTATTCTTGGGAGCAGGTAGGATATTTGCCCAGTCGCAGACCATTACATCCGATGAGTTATCAACGTTTGATGGCAAGGATGGTCGCAAAGCCTATTATGCCTATGAAGGCGTGATCTACGATGCGACCAATAGTCCACAGTGGAAACTCGGTCAACACTTTGGCTTAAGTGCTGGAAGAGACCTCACCGGAAAACTTGAAGGTGCTCCGCATGGAGATGGACTGGTCAAAAGTATGCCAGTCGTTGGAACACTGGCAACCACCAACACTGCAGCCCCGACTCAAGCATCTCCAGTAGCGACAAGCATTCCAATTCCAGCTGCAAGAGCGACTACTTCACCGTGGTGGCAAACGCGTATCAGAATCCTTGGAATCAGTATTCTGGGATGGACTGGAATAATTCTGGCTGTAGTCTTTATCCTCAATTTCGCGACTTGCTTTGCACTTCCCTGGAGTAAATTACCCTTGCCCTGGACAGGTTCGCGACCAGGAGCAGATGCTCTGGATGCAGCAAACGTACATCTAAAGTGGGCGCAAATTCACAAGTATTTCGCTTGGGCAACTGTGGTTGTGGGTATAGTGCATGGAGTGATCGGACTGCTTCAGGTGTTTGGAATTTATTTATAACTCTTACCTGAATCGGTATGTAGTGTGCTAGTCTTAAGATAGACAGTAAAGTGGGAGTTACAGTCACTTTCTGTTTCCTTCATGGCAACTAATCTTTACTCATACTTCGAAACCGAATATCAAACCTTTCTTTCTATTTCAAAGTCAGCTCGTGCGTTACTGCTCTCTGTATTCATTTCTAATCTTGCATCTCCATTATTAAATCTTTTCTCCAGTTCCTTTTTACTACGAACTGGTAATGATTTTAAGTTGGTAGCCCTGTTTAATATCGCAATTTACATCGCCTTAGCAGTTAGTTACCGTCTCAATAACAGACTTTCTCGCTTTACTTCCGTGAGCCGCCTCTATCAAATTGGAGTATTGGGACAGGCAATTGTTGTGGTTGCGTTCTTTTTCTCTGCACCGTCCACGGTCGTTGATGTCCTGCTTTTTGGTTTCCTACATGGGATTCCAGCTGGATTATTCTGGGCAAATCGTAAGTTAATTGCCATGGATACCACGGCTGATTCGCAACGTTTCTACTTTACCGGACTAGAACAGATCCTCGGTGTTGTTGGTGGAATTATTACCCCATTATTGGTGGGATGGTATGTCGGGGATTTGCATACAGGCAACTCCAGCATCGCTTCTCGGTACCAGACTCTTTCGCTGGTGGCATTTTTGCTGCTTGCACTCTCTGCATGGTACGCCACCAAGATTCGTCAAAAAATTCCACTGGAGTCGTATTATCATCCGCCTTTCACTAGTTATCGTTGGCAGCAGGTTCGCACAATTCAGTTTTTGGAAGGATTTCGCAATGGTGTAACCGGATTCTTAATTCCTCTATTTGTGTTTGCCTACATTGGTACAGAAAAAGAACTTGGTAGTATTTCTTCCCTTGCGGCGTTATTTTCCTGTGCAATCCTCTATGTGTTGATTCGGAAACTGCAATCAAAGTCACGAATGAAAGTCTTAGCACTTACTTACGTTGCATTTATTTTACTTACAACCTATCATTTTTTTGCGGGAACCGTCGCCAGTGCCCTGGCACTTGTTCTTCTCATCGACCCGATTTTTAATTTGAATTGGTCAGCGTTCAACCCCCTATTGTTACATCAAATAGAAATTGAAGATCAAGGAGTGAAACGACATAACTATGCCTATATCACTGATTTGCAAACATTCTTGAATATCGGTCGTGTCGTTTCTACCATTCTGTTTCTTCTGTGCCTCTATTGGCTTTCGCAGTCACTGGTGCTACGCGTGTTCCCTTTCCTGCTCGCACTTTCACAGCTAGCTATTATCTACTTTTTCAAGCAGATCAAGGGTTCTCATGCAAGATAACGGTAAACAAGATCTTCTTACAGTAATCGTATTCCCTTTTCATGGATTTTGACTGCAATGAAAGATATAGTATAGGTATGAAAACTGCAGCTACTACCCACCTTCGCTTCGCGCGATCGTTAACCCACTTATTAGATAGCCGATTCTCTCTTTTTGGATTTCGCTTTGGGCTTGACCCGATCTTAGACATTATTCCCGGAATCGGTACTCTCGTTCCAACACTTTTGTCTGGATACTTAATCTGGATAGGAATTCAGCTGGAAATGCCAAGCAAGTTACTTACCCAAATGATCATTAATGTGATTGTTGACGGAATATTAGGGAGCATTCCCGTGGTTGGGCTCGTAGCCGATGCGTTTTTCAAAGCAAACGAAAAGAACCTAAAGATCTTAGAAACCTACCTTGATGGAAGCAACGATCCGAGATCAACCGAACGGATTGTTACCTAAACTTCGATCCAGATACCTTGAATGAAACTGCTATAGCATTTAAGATGCACTCATGGGGACAGATTTCACAAAAGCAGCTTCAAACATTCGAGTCTTAAATTCTAATGACGCGTCGGAGTATCAAACCCTTCGCTTACTGGCGCTGTCCACAGACCCAGACGCCTATTTTTCAACCTTTGATGAAGCTAGTGCTCTACCGTTATTTGCGTTTGAACAAGAAGTTCGGTCTCAACCGGAACCATTCGGATACTATGGTTGGTTTGAGGATGGCTTAAAAGCCTATGTTTCACTCCAAATGCCGTACTCACAAAAGGAACGAAACACAGCAGACATCTTTAACCTGTATGTCCACCCATCAAATCGCCGGCGCGGAATCGCCAAAATGATGGTTACCTATCTAATAGAGCGCTCAATGAAGATCCCTGATCTTGAAAAACTGTATCTGTCTGTCATGGATGGGAATACCAATGCAATCAAACTCTATGAAGAATTAGGCTTTACACGCTATGGGAATAAAGAACATGTGCTCAATGCAGGGACACGGCACGTTAACGAAGTGTACATGCTGCTCAAACTAGAGCATGCAATCTAGAAACGATTCTCTGCCGCTTAGGCAAGAGACCTGGCGATCAATGATAAGATAGCAGTATAGGAATGGAGTGTATGACCCAACCACAAGTATTAAAAGGTTTTCGAGACTTTTTACCAGCTGACAAAGCAGCCCGTGATTTTGTGATGGAAAAACTCACCCATACCTTTCAATCATTTGGATTCTTACCCATCGAGACACCCACATTGGAATATCGAGAAACCATTATGGGAAAGTACGGCGACGAGGCAGACAAACTGGTCTACCAGTTTATTGATAACGGGGATAGAGAAGTAGCGCTTCGCTATGATCAAACTGTTCCGACTGCACGTTTTATCGCCAACCACTTTGGAGAAATCACCTTTCCTTTCCGTCGCTATCAAATGCAGAATGTGTTTCGAGCTGATAAGCCACAACGTGGTCGCTATCGTGAGTTTACCCAATGTGATATCGATCTGTTTGGCTCTACGGATCCCATTGCGGACGCGGAAGTCCTTTCTTGTGTCTACGCAGCGTATTCCGCTATTGGTTTTACCTCGATTCAAATTCAAGTCAACGATCGACAGACATTGGTTTCTGCACTGGAAGGCTGTACAAAACCAGGTGTTGGAGTATTCTCGCTCATTCAGTCCATCGACAAATTGGACAAGCTTCCACCGGATGAGGTCATTGCGGAGTTGGTGCGAAAAGGACTCTCCAATGTCGAAGCTGCTAGAGTTTTAGACACACTTTCGCAGCTCCAACCGTCGGCAAATTTGGAGCAGATACTCTCTCTGGCACAACGGTTAGGTGTTCCAACGTCACAACTAACGTTTAATGCTGCCTTAGCCCGAGGACTGGACTACTACACCGGGATGATTTTTGAAGTACGGATTCCGGAATATACCGTTGGGTCCGTTTGTGGTGGTGGTCGGTATGACAACTTGATTGAACAGCTATCTGGTATTAAGATGCCGGCAGTGGGTATGGCAGTGGGATTTGACCGAACAGTGGAAGCAGCAAAGCAGCTTGGGTTACTGCAAGATGCGACAACCAATCAAACTGTTCTTGTGACGGTGTTTGATGAGCATTTGGTTGGAGAATCCGCCACAATTACCACAAAACTTCGAGAAGCTGGAATACCAGCCGAGTTATACTCCAAAGTTGAGAAGCTCGGAAAACAATTTAAGTACGCGGATAAGCGCAATATTCGGTATGTCGTTGTCTTGGGTTCCGATGAACAGGCGCGACAAGAATGTGTTCTTAAAGACCTCAAAACCGGGGAACAAGAGTCAATTGCGATTAGTGAATTAGTTTCCTCGCTCCAAAGTAAAATGTAATTTGAAAATCATTCTAGTTACTAGTTGTGTTTGAGGACTGAGTGCTAGAATAGTTGAATTCTAAAAAGCGACTTAAAGGACACTCTAGTATGACAACAGAGTTTTTAAAACAAACATTAGGTTCTGATATCCCTCCTAAACTAGTGAAGAGACTAGAAAAGGTTCGAGCAGCTTGGCCGGAAGTTCGGGATATTCCGGACACTGAATTAATTAAAGCTCTAGTTGCTGCCTCTGCTATTGTAACTCCTGCGATGACTGAAAGCAGAGCAAAAGCGAATGGACAGTCTATTGTTAATCAGATTCACAGAAGTGGTTATACAAGAGCTGGTTATGATGTGACATCCTTCTTTTTAGCTGCTGCTACCGATGAAGAGCTAAATAAGATAACTCTAATCGCAGGCTTAAGGATCGACGTAATCAATAGAGCATTAACTACAATGCGTGTGCGCAAATAGGTTTATCTCAAATTTATTTACTATGACGACTAAATTCCTTGAGTCTATCTTTGAAGGGTCAATTCCAATCACTATTCAGGAACGTTCAACTGGGGTGATACAGTTTTGGCCTGAAATACGGATGATCACTGACATTGAGCTGCTCATCGCATTAGTAATGACAGCACAGCAATTAAATCCTGAAGAAAGTCTAGGTGAAAGTCAGGCAAGATCGATAGAGATTGTACGCAAGACTTCAACTTCATTTATGGAAGATGGTTTGGATCGAGTGGCGTTGAGACTAGCTTTGCATACTGATCGTGAACTTGGTAAAAGACTAAACCCACTTGCCAATAAGGTTGCTCTTATAGATCAAACATTAGTTCTGTTGCGGACACGGAACTAAGAACCAATACGAAATCATCATACATTCTCCTAGCCAATTACTGATTTGATTTATAAATTATTGGGTTAAGAAAGGACGCTATGACCAGTCGAATTTTAAAAGAGAACGGGTTACGATCAGATGAAAATCTTGTCGTCCGAATGAGGAGTATTCTGCTTCAAGACTCAACTTGGAGAGCTGTTACAGACTTACAATTTATACTTGCATTAAATGCTCAACTGGGCTTACGTGAAGATTATTTTACTGTGAGCGAGCGGATCATCAATGCTCCAATCTCAACAGATATACTGAGATTTCTTTTTCATCCAATTCTTAAAACCTATCTTGCATCCACTGATGATGAAATCCTGCAGATGCCAGGAATTGAGGAGTCCGATCTATTACTGATTGATTCTGCAGTTCGTATGCTTCAGTCTCAACGAGACTAGAGATCTGGAACTATGGAAGACTAGTGGTAGAATGAATACCTACAACTTACCTTAGTATTCAAAGATCTGTATGACAACAAGATATTTAGAGCAGCACCTTCCTGAGTTGTTACATTCCAGCTTAGATATTCGTGCTTCAAAAGTTGAAGAGGAATGGCCACCAATTCGACATGTTACAGATGAAATACTTCGGATTGAGTTGATTGGGGCATTTCAACTTCTCGCGGAGACGCTAGATCTTAAAAAGTCTAGAGAACGCGCAAATACAATTTTGCATCAGCTTTATAGATCAGGAAATGTAATACCTGGATTTAATATAGCCGCTCAGTTTTTGGCTTCTGCAACCAATAGAGAGTTAGCTACAATTGCACATATTCCTCATGATGAAATCGATGCAATTGATTTAGCATTAAGAAATAATCGAGAGTAGTCTGTAGGGGTAAGCCACTCCGTCTGTAAGTAGTGATGCTGTATTCTATCTCCTCAGCCGAAGCTTGATCACTATGGGTATGGCAATTTGAGTATTCAAATAAAGGTGTGTTAGAATTACCGCCAGATAAGTATGGTTTTAGTGAAGGAGAGAATATGACCACTGAATTTATCCGAGACAACTTCCCTGATTACGCGAGATGGTCTCTTTCGTTTCGAGCTAGAAAAGTTGTTGACGTATGGCCCGATGTCCGATTGGTTAGTGACGAAGATTTCTTTGCAGCTCTAAAACAAATATCGGCCCAATTATACCCAGTTGCAGACCCGAATCAATGGGATACGAATGCACGATTGATTCTGCTCCAACAAATACTGACTGGTAATGCGATCTCTGGCTTTGATATGACAGCCAAATTTTCAGCAGCATCAACAGATGAAGAGTTACTAGCGATTCCTCAGATTGGCCCTGAACGTATCAAGGCTATTAATCTGGCATTAAAAATTCTTAGAAAGTAAGCCTAAGCTCAAGGAATATTAATTTATCAGTTAAACCGCAGTGTTTAATATTCATACGCTCGAGTTATAGAGTATCGCCCAAGTAATCTGAGTATCCAAATAACGCTGTGTTAGAATTACTGCCAGCCATTTAATACTAGAATTTGGAGTACGATATGACGACTAAATTCATTGAGCGATTTCTCCCAGAATTTCAGCATAGGCCACTTATTGAACGACTTAGACAAACAGCCATCAAGCAGCCTTCGGTGGGATTTGCCACAGATGAACAATTTCAGGCTGCTCTTGTAGCTGCAATTGCAGAACGATCGCTAAACCAGGATGAAGGACTGAATCGATCAACTGCTCAACGATTTATTAATAACCTGTTGAATTCTAAGCAAGTACTATCTGGATATGACGATTTTGCTCGCTATGCTGCAGCCACAACTGATGAAGAATTACGCTTCAACGCTGCAATTCATCCAGAAATTATTGATCGAGCTTTGGTGCTACTACTACAATCTCAGCGTGATTAGTGTCATTACAGACTGATACGAATCTAATGAAATCTTCCATTCAATATGGCACGACATTTTCGCATTTGCATGCACAGTGGCTAGGTCTTGATGTTCGTTCTACGTTTAAGAAGACTCTCTCGTTGAAATTCGATTACATCCGATTGTGCTGTTACTGGAAAGAGTGCGAGCCACAGCTTGGTGTGGTTGATTTCTCCTCACTGGATGAATTGCTCACACTCTGTGAACGAAAGAAGCAAGCGGTGGTGGTGACCGTGGGAATGAAAGCTCCACGATGGCCAGAGTTTCATCTGCCGGATTGGACAAGCTTTGATGATCCGGACCTACATACACATGTTCTGCGATTCATAAAAGCAGTTATTTTGCATCTGCGTCAGTATCGGTGTATTCAGTATTGGCAGGTAGAAAACGAGCCGATAGAGAGGATGGTCACGAATTTTCGTTCCATATCTATGTTGTTATTTAGTCAGGAGGTATCACTGGTACGAAGCTTAGATCATCGTCCAATTATCGGTACGATGCTTGCTAATTCCCGGTACCTGTTTTTCCCTGAGCGTTCACTACTAGGAATCTGTGATGTCTTGGGTGTTGATCTCTATTTTAAAATACCAGTCTTGGGATTGTTGACTCTGCCCTTTCTCGAAATTCCTGGAAGTTTGCGACGATTGATAATGGGTAGTTCTAAACCAGTCTGGATCACGGAACTACAGGCAGAACCCTGGGAATCGCACAATCCTTTTACCAAACAGAAACGAATAGTGGGGATCACTGCATCAGGTCTTAGAGACTCTTCCGATAAGGCACGAAAGATGGGTGCGACGACCATTTTCTTTTGGGGTGTGGAGTATTGGATTGCTCAACAACAACGTGGAGATTCTTCACTTCTTCAAACGGCAAAAATGATTATCAATCAACATCGATAAATTCTTACCGTATTCTCTAAAATTCGGCGTATGCTCTGCCATACAGAAGCACTATCCAGCGATTTATTTTCTCATGACCGACCAATTCTTGGTACAACAACATTTTTCAGCTCCCACGTCCTTTGAAGCACGAATGGCGATTTTAACAAAGCTCGAATCACTTGCGCATATTCGAAAATTGACCGATCATGCCACAATTCAATTTCTGATTACTGCTCAGGTTCAAATAGGATGCACGGAGAAATCTTCTATTTCGTATGCAACCCAGATGCATAACATTTTCATCCGCCAAGGATGGGTTTTAGTGGGTACAGAGGAATTTGCCGTTGCACTACATGCGGTTACAACGAAAGAACTTCTTTCAGCTGATCGGATAGGGAAGATTGCGATTGCGCGAATTGATCGTGCGATTGCACTCATGCATGGAAGTCGACACTAAGAACTACTCCAAGAAATGGACGAAGAGACCTAGTAGGACGATGCCTCCCACAAAGGGGAGTGTCTGCATCCACTTCTTTTTATCGGACAGTTCTTTATGAAGTTCTGGAATTAGATCTGAACAGGCAATGTAGAGAAACATCCCTGCAGTAAAGCTTAAAAGAATCCATGAAACACCTTGGACGGTTTCAAAAAAGAAGTACGCAGTGATCGCTCCGAGAACAGCCGTTAGTCCAGAAATAAAATTGTAGAGAAGCGCTTTTGATTTCTTCATTCCCCCACTGATTAAGACACTAAAATCAGCAATTTCTTGTGGGATTTCATGAGCAGCGATTGCAAGTGTCGTTGTAACCCCTAGTGCTGGACTGACGAGAAACGCCGCAGCGATTGCAACTCCATCGATGAAATTGTGGACCGCATCTCCCAAGAGTATTAATACAGAGGTAGGCGCTTTTCCATGCGAGGCATGGTGATGGTGAAACCACACCACAAATCGCTCTAAGAAGAAAAACGCGACAATTCCAATTAACACCGGAAGGAAGATGTTACCTTCTCCAGCAGCTTCCTGTGCTTCGGGAAGAAGATCGAGTAATGCTGCGGACAGCATAATACCGGCTGCAAAACTAACCAGTGAAGACGTAAACGTAGAGTTTGAGAATAACCGATGGTTTACCAAGAAAATACCGCCAACAAACGAGACAGCACTGACTAAGAGACTGGCAATAAGGATGAAGAATAATGTCATGCACCAATTATCGCAACTAAGTTGCGTATTGTCTAGAGACCAATTTGTGATGCCTCTAATCCAATTTTATGAATTTCTCCATAGAGCTTGCCATAGTCGCTCCACCGGAACTGTTCTTCTTCACTGGATAATGGATTTTTACTTCTCATGATGATCAAATCTGAAGATAATGCACTATAGCGATCAATCAGTTCTTTCATTCCTTGCGCGGTGAGAGATTTGAACCCATCCAAATCATCATTGGCGCGTATGTCATAAGAGTCACAGGAAATTCCAAAGAGATAGGTCGTAAACTGATATATTTTATTCGTACTCTCTTCCGAAATGTCGGCCACAATGGTCGCAATCAGTTTGAATGCCGACGGATGGACCGATAGTCCAAGCTCTTCTTGTAGCTCTCTTGCTGCTCCTGCTCGGGGATCTTCTTTTTCTTCTAATCCCCCACCGACAAAGCGAACAATCCCAGCAGGATAGATATCTTTTGCCCCAAGGATGTACTTTCCATCTTGGTCTCGGACCATGATGAGCGCGTGGCGTCCTCGTTTCATGACAGGGGGAACGTGCGAAAAGGAAAATTGAAGGATACGAGGGGGTGTGGAATCCATAGATTCCTATTGTACATGGAGTTGGGGGAATTTCCCATGATATACTCGAGGAATGCAGCATTCACATCAATCATGGGACAACGTATCGAACTGGTATGACAAACTAGTTGGGGCAAAGGGCCAATATTTCCATCAACATGTCATTTTTCCAAATGTCCTGTCTCTCCTTCGGCTAAAGACGCCATTGTCTGTTTTGGACTTGGGCTGTGGTCAGGGTGTGTTTTGTCGCGAACTTTCGGACAAAGGTCACCAGGTCACCGGTGTTGATGCATCCAAAAAACTGATAGAGCAATCCAAACACTACCGATCCAAAGGAGCCATTGAATATATCGTGGATGATGCGCGAACGCTTCGAAATCTACAGAATCGCACCTTTGATCGTGTTGTGTCGATCCTATCTCTTCAAAATATCGATCCGATTGATGGTGTGTTTTCGCGCGTGAAAATGCTCTTAAAACCAGGTGGAACGTTCGTCGTTGTGATTCTTCATCCCTGTTTTCGATCCCCAAGAATTACTGGATGGGGTGAAGATGAACAACGAAAACTTCAGTATCGTCGAGTGGATCGCTATCTGACTCCCATGGAGATTCCAATCCAGATGCATCCAGGGAAAGAACGTGGACCAATTACGTGGACGTATCATCGTTCTCTGTCCACGTACAGTAAATTGGCAACCTCGAATGGTTTGATGATCGATGCCATGGAAGAATGGACTAGTGATAAACAATCCGAAGGGAAATTTGCAAAGATGGAAAATCTTGCTCGAAGTGAAATCCCAATGTTTATGGCTATTCGTTTCAAAAAGGTAGCTCTATGACGCGTTTTGTTCATGGACTTGCATTGATTGTGATTCCCCTATGGTGGATGTTTCATCTACTCTGGAATCCCACTCTTGTAGATGTTGTTTCTGCATTGACCTACAAAGCTAACCCACCGCAGGTTGCCCAGTCGGCGCTTACGGAAGCGAAATCTCGAGCATTAAAGATTGCCATGCTAGGAACTAGTGATGTGCGTGATGTTGTGTTTACTCCAAACGAAGTAGCACATTTAAACGATGTTTCTACCCTGTACAAGCCAATCGCTCGAGTACTCAACTTCCTTTCTGCCTGTGCCTGGATCGTGTTACTTGCATTCGTGTTGAAAAAGAAATCATTTGTTACTAGTTTTCAGGACTCAGCGTTTGTTTATGCTGGTTTTGTCGTACTGTTCTTTGGTTTTCTTCTTTTCTTTTCGATCTTCTTTACTCAATTTCATACCATTCTGTTTCCACAGGGGAACTGGGAGTTCCCTGCCGATTCGCTTTTAATTCAAACATTTCCCGAGCTATTTTGGAAACTGATGGTAGGCTTCCTATTGCTTCTTTGCGCTGGTGTGGCTGGTGTGTATGCGCTACTATCGTTGGTAGGCAGGCAGTCTGCAGACAACGATGAATCTTCTCGCTAAAAACGGTCACTATCTTATCTTAGTGTTGGTCTCCCTTCTTCTGATTTACGGGTCGGGTGGGTCTATTAAATTGGATCAACTCCCGACAATCTATCCAAAAGTTCTGTCTCTATTTATTTCTGTGCCAGAAGGATTTGTACCGGTGTTGGAAGTCCTGGATGGAGATACGATTGTTGTTGATTTAGATGGCACGGAAGAAACGGTTCGATTGTTAGGTGTCGACACCCCAGAAACACGGGATCCCCGTCGACCAGTACAATGTTTTGGCAAACAAGCTTCCGACTATACAAAAGAATTACTGCTGGGCAAAGCGGTGAAACTTGTGATTGATCCGTCTGATGATAATCGTGATAGCTTTGGAAGGTTATTGCGTTACATCTATATCGAAGATGGCACCATGATTAACGAACGTCTAGTGTATGATGGCTATGCATTTGCCTACGAGAAGTACCCGACTGCACGGACACAACTTCTAAAACAAATGGAAGCAGATGCAAAAAAGAATAATCGCGGACTATGGGGAGGATGTGACGTAACGATAACAAATAGTGGAAAATCCAAGTCCACCCAGTCGGTTACGACACCCTAATGCCAAATGGAAACAGGAATTGTGTATACCAGGGTTGTTTCGAATCGTGCTCGCCGCATTTCCATCACCATCAATGCACAAGGAGACGTAGTGGTGACGACACCACGATGGGTTGCCACCCGCGATGTCAGTCATTTCGTGGAGGCTTCGCGTGACTGGATCTTGGCTCAGCGAGAAAAAGTGTCGTCCAAGCCCAAATTAATCAGTCCGCAGGCTGTCTATTACTTAGGCAAAGAATACGCACTCAAACAGTCCAATAAATTGGATGGTTCCGTACGGTTCTATCAAGATTCCCTGATTCTGGCCCCGACAATCCTGTCGTCCAAATCCTCATTACTTCTTTTGGAAAAATGGTTACAGTCAAAAGCACGACATTTGATCTCCGAGCGCACCCACTATTGGAGTGAACAGATGGAGCTCCCCTTCAATGGAATGGCATTCAAACAACAGAAAACGCGGTGGGGAAGCTGCTCTTCTACCAAACATTTGAACTTTAACTGGAAACTGATTCATGCTCCTCTAGAAGTCATTGATTATGTGATTATTCACGAGTTAAGCCATACCAAGCACATGAATCATGGAAAACAGTTTTGGGATCTCGTGGCTCGTTTTGATCCCGATCATCCGCATCATCGTCGCTGGTTACAGCGATTCGGGAGTACAGAAGACTAGTTGTTGCCTGAGTCATAGACGACCGTCTTACAAAAGGGGTACAATACTCGGTAGTACAATTTTCAAACCCCTTGTATGGATACAATGAGCAGCCCAGATGATTACCGAAGTGAGGACGTTTCACCTCAGACTTCTGGAGAGGTCAGCACACCCTCCTCGTCAAATAACAAACTGCGAATTGGAATTATTTCAAGTGTAGCTCTCGTGCTTTTTCTTGGTGCCTCTGTAAGTTATGCAATGTGGCAACGATCAACCACCAATGGCAATGCAACAGAAGTCACGCAAGAAGAGCTGATGGAAGACACACTAGCCGATCAAAATTCTCGTCAGGAGGACGACACGCGTGATACTCTGACAGCAGCGACACGATCTGCGACAGCGTCACCTGCAGTTGTTCGATCGACCTCATCGCCAGTGGTGACAGCCAAACCGACTCCTACGCCCACTGCAACTCCGACCCCTACACCTGTTCCTGTGGATGTGGCGATAACAGCGGTGTACTTATGGGACTACAATGCAATGTCCTCGATCTTAAACCCAACTGCTTCAAACACATTATCAATTGATGAGAAAAACTGGACCTCGATTCCCTCTCCAATCTCAATGACCTTTGAACTTAAAACGATTGGAAACACTTCGCAAAAAAGTGTTCCATATAGAGTAACTGCAAATGGAACAGTGGTTCAATCCGGATTAATCGGTCTGGTTAACTCGTCGGGAACAATTTCACCGACGTTTAGCTTACCGTTTGCTCCGGCATCGTATACGGTCGCAATTGATATTAATCAGCCGAGTGAGTATACAGAGGCTAATACAAGTAATAATACCTATACCTTCCCCTATACGATTCGTGCAGACACAACCCCTCCGCAAATTTCCTTTGATATCCTCAAACGCGCAGATACCCAGCAAACATGTGTGACCCCACGCTATGCAACCGATGTCTCAACAAGTGAAAATGACATTCGATTTGAAGGAAAACTTGATGGTGAAAACTGGTATTCCTTCACCTACCGACCGGATCCGAGCAAAGAGCCACGCTACGAACGATGTTTAACTGGTCCAGCGGGTGAGTACCATACCTTCTATGTGAAAGCTTGGGACAAACGTGGGAACCAAATGGAGGGTGTATACTCGTTTAGTCTCTATGCATTCTAGACAAATGGCCGTGATCCCGCTCCACTTCGATAAAGCTCCGCCAAGAGTATAACTTCTTTTGCTCGTTGTACTCGTTATTTTTCGTATTTATCCTATGCCACTTGCATATCTTGCGTCAGTTGACGCACTTGAAACGTATCTACAATCAAAACATCTTTCTTGGAAGGAGTGTCAGCTGCCAGACAAGGAGCAGTGCCGATCGTTGTTTGCGTTGAGGATTCCACTCTCCTATGCCAATCTTATTAATTGGAAAGATCCAGAAGATCCCTTGCGGGCGATGGTGATGCCAAGTCTACTGGAGAAAAATATTCAGGATTATGAGCTAACTGATCCGATTGGGGATTCGAGCCATGAGCCAATTCCTGGACTAATCCATCGGTATCCGAATCGTTGTTTGCTTCTATGTACCACGTATTGCGGGGTCCATTGCCGATTTTGTTTTCGTCGCGATGTCATTGGGAAACCAAGACCGATTGATATTCACGCAGCCGAAGGCTATCTACGTTCACATCCAGAGATTGCAGAAGTCATTTTTTCTGGAGGTGACCCTCTGACCTTCCCGATCGCCTTCTTGCGGGGAATGCTTTCAATGCTGGATTCGATTACTTCCGTACAAGTAATCCGTTTTCATACTCGACTGGCTGTCATGGATCCAAGTGTTCTCTCCGAAGAATGGCTTTCTGCGGTATCTACTCTGACAGAAAAACGTATCGTTGTGGTACTGCATTGTAATCATGCCCGAGAAATTAGTCCGCAACTGCGTGCTGCTGTCCAACGCTTACAAGCTGTAGGGATTGTGGTGCTTTCCCAATCAGTACTCCTACAAGGGGTCAATGATTCAACTACTGCTCTGCAAGAGTTATTCTGGAACTTGTTCATCGATGGGATTATCCCCTATTATCTACATCATCTTGACTATGCAAAAGGGACACATCATTTTCGTGTTTCTGTAGAAGATGGAAAAACACTCTATGCATCGCTACGTGGTCGACTTCCAGGGTACTGTATTCCGGAGTATGTCGTAGATCTTCCCGGTGGAGATGGAAAAATCCCAGTGATGCAGTTACAAGAGTTACAGGATGGTCACTATCTTGCCAACAGCTGGGATCAGCGCCAGGTTATGTACGTAGATCAAGCGATATCGTTGTCCGACCAAAAGTGACATGATGGGAGACTAGGACTACTACTCTAGCAAGAAGAGTTGGAGAGATAGATACTAGAATTCTTCTAGATCTCAAGACAGAAAACAAGCTAAACGCATCAGACAGAACTAGTCTCGAGGTATTCCCTTGATAATATCTCGAGTAGTCCAGCCTAAATCAAAGAGTTCTTTAAGCTGTTCATTCGGAATCTCAAGCGTGACAGTTTGAAGCTTTCCAAAATCCATAATCACTGAACCTGTTGGAAAATCTTTCCTCATCTCAACGCGATTTTTTGCGCCTTGAGCAGTCCGATACAGGATTGAGTCGTGACTTCCAGCCTGAAACTCTCTTTCAAATAATTGAACTGGGGGCATAGTTGTATATATATTATACTATAAGACTTATAATTCAGAGAATTATAATAGATTTTTCCATGATTTCAACGTGGAAGAGATAAGAAGATCCAAAGAGCCAAAAGGATGTAATTACATCCTCTTAAAAAATGAAGGCAGTTAGGCAGGTATATTGCTGGTGATTATTTTCGTATTCCAGTGTCACGTCGAAGTGCGTCAATATCGGATTTAGCAATCCATCCATTTTGTTCCATCAACTTCGTCTTTTCTCCTGGTAACAGCTCCACTTTTATTGCTTGAACGTCTGCGGAATCAAAAATAATAGGTGAGTGGTCATTGTGATAGGCAGCTGAGATTCTAGTTTGTGCAAGCTGCGCGGTGTAAAAGAGAACATCGGAGAGAGTATCCGGCTTTTCGTTGCGTTTGAATACTATTTCGTAGAGTGTTTGCGTTTCAGTTGACTTTTTCATGGTACCTTTCTGTTCCTGCGATAATCGCGGTATAGTTTTGGTTGAAGTATAATAGAGTTCTCTATGATTTCAACGTGGAAGCGACTACAAGAACACCCAGAAAAACGAGAGTACCTAATCAAGCGTTCACGCATTGTGGACGCAATCAGGCACTTTTTTAAGTCCGATGGCTTTTTGGAGGTCGATACCCCGCTATTGGTACGATCACCAGGAACCGAGCCATATCTGGAAGTCTTTGAGACGCAACTGTTGGATTCTTCGAGAAATGCACAGCCAGCGTATCTCCTGACTTCTCCAGAATATGCTCTAAAGAAACTTCTTGTTGCGGGGTTTCCCAAGCTTTTTTCCATCTGTAAGTCATTTCGTAATGCAGAAGGCTTGTCCTTTAAACATAATCCAGAATTTACCATCATGGAGTGGTACCGAACGCAGAGTGACTACACCGATATCATGAAAGACTGTGAAGCGTTGTTTGTGGCGATCGCAAGAATACTGGATCCATTGCAACAAGGATCCACGACGACATGGACCTATCAGGGAAAGTCCTACGATCTAACACCACCATGGGAACGCATCAGTGTGGCACAAGCGTTTGAGCGATATTGTGGAATTGATAGTCACACGTTACTGGACGAGAAGTTGTTAAAAGAAGCAGGACATAAACGTGGATTTCGTATCGATGCAGATACCACTTGGGAACAAGTCTATAACCAGTTTTTTCTCAACGACATCGAGCCACATTTTGGAGTCGATCATCCGACCATCATCTATGACTTCCCCGTTTCACAAGCCTCATTATCCAAGAAAAAAGAGTCCGATCCCCGATTTGCAGAGCGTTTCGAGTTTTATGTTGCTGGTATTGAAATGGGCAATGCCTTTTCAGAACTCACGGATGCCGTGGAACAGCGAACGAGGTTTGAAGCGGAGCTAAAAGAACGTGCAGCCTTAGGAAAAACTGCCTATAAGCTGGATGCGGATTATTTGGAAGCAATTGAAGCGGGACTGCCTCCCACGGGAGGTATTGCCGTTGGGATTGATAGAATCGTGATGTTTTTTGCTGACGCGCCAGAGATCTCTGACGTGGTAGTCTTTCCGGCCACAGAATTATGGGGGACTTCTTTAAATTAACGTCGAGCTGACTCTATGGATCCAGCCCCAAGAGAGATGGGTATTGCACCAAGAACTGAAAGTGTAGCTGCGGTTACTAATACACCACACCGTGGATCTGCTAGTAGTTCAGGACGTGACAGAATTTCTTGCGGTAACCCTGTCAGGATGAAGTTGTACAACGAACCCAGTCCTAAACCTTCCACCAGCGCACCTAAGGTCATTCCGGAGGCACCTAATGTGTAATCTAACCTTCTATCAAATCTTTTCAAGTGATCTGTCATACGAGCGCAATTATAGGATTCCACAATGATTTAATCAATAGTATTAGCTGATAACTATACAAAACTTGTGTTATTGAGGTAAAATGGCGAATCTATGACTAAGACTGATCGTGTACGTTTGGAATGGGCTTCTTGGGTGTCACGTCCGCATCCGGACAGGTTTTGTGAGGGAATGCGGTACTTCAACACCAGAGATTTATCTAGCAGTGGATTTACTCCCACTCTTTTACCTGCTGGATATGACTTTATTAATAATCCTAAGAATCGTGATTTATTTCCAGTTACTGAATTTGAAGCAGTTCCGTGGCAAGTAATACAGCTTACATTCGAAGAACATTTAATGGTAGCGATAGGAGTATTAACTCAGATTCAGGAGTTACTAAAGTACCAGTATTGTTTATGGGATCGACATGGTGAAAATATCTTAGTCAACCCTAAAAACCCGCAGCATGTCTTTCAGGTAGATTTAGAGACTGTTTTTGATATGAGAACAAGTAGTTTCCGACATGAAAAAGCACCCATGACTAGTCGGGAATTTGATCATTTGACGAGTGCAAAATTTCAACGTAGATTGATGGGACATCCAGTAAATATCCAAGTAAATTCGGTTTTATCTCAACTAAGCACTAAGCTGGAATGGACTAAGTCATTATCGGACGAAAAAAGGAGGGAAACTCAAATTATAATGGACAAATGGGGCCGTCCACTTGATGATAACGATCGACCGCAACTTCAAAAATTCCTTAGTCTACTCCGTTCCCTGCAACAGAGGCTATAAATGCCGGTTGATGTGACAATCCACATAATTAATCGTATAATAGGGGCTTCCTCAAGGAAATACTGTAACGCTAGCAAGGAACTGTATGGCATTAACGGGTGGAAATATCAAAAAAGGCATGTATATCATGCATAAAAATGAACCGCACTGGGTCACATTTACCGAGTTTGTCTCTCCTGGAAAAGGGTCGGCATTCATGCGATCCAAGTTAAAGAGTGTAAAGACCGGAAATGTCGTTGAATTTACCTTCAAGTCCGTAGAAACCGTGGAAGAAGCAGATGTTCAGACCACCGAAATGCAATATTTGTATCAAGATGGCCAAGACTTTATTTTCATGCATCCACGTACATTCGAACAAGTCACAGTTCCAGGTGCTGTCGTCTCAGAATATGTTCCCTATCTGATGCCAGAACAATTCATGTATGTCGTCTTCTACAATGAAAAAGCCATTGGCATTCGTTTCCCAGGCAAAGTGACCCTAACTGTCACCTATTCAGAAGATGCTGTCGCGGGAAACCGCGTAAACGCCCCCAAAAAGAAAGTGCGACTCGAAACAGGATACGAGATCGATGTCCCGCTATTCATCAAAAAAGGTGATCGCATTGTTGTCGATACGACAACTGGTCAATACGTTTCTCGGGGAGAATAACAGTTCCTACAGTAATTTATCCCTACATTTGGTACTATAAAGTGGTGAAATTTTTGCATCGATTACTTCATCGGCAACGTAAACGACTTTCCACTCTCTCCTCTGCTGGTTTCAAGTCAGCAGCTCATGGAGATCTTAAAGGGTTAAAGATTCTTCGGATCCTTTCCTTGCTCTTTGTTGGTGGTGTAATCACCGGTATCGTCGGGTTTTTGATAGTTGCCACGGTCCTCTCCTTTACCTTACCCAATCCTCAAAACGTCATTCGCAATGAAGGCTTTAGTACAAAGATTTTGGATCGTGAAGGCAATCTCCTCTACGATGTGTTTGATAATGAGCGTATAGTTCCCGTGGTAAAAGATGAGGTCCCTTTGTACCTCAAACAAGCTACTGTCGCTGTTGAAGACAAGGATTTTTATAAGCACGCTGGTTTTGATCCTTTAACTCCCCTTCGCATGATTCAAAATCTTATATTTAAACAGCGACTCATCGGAGGATCTACCTTAACGCAGCAGTTAACGAAGAACCGACTACTTGATAGTAGTCGTACACCCACAAGAAAATTTAAAGAGCTGTTACTTTCCATGCAAATTGAACAAGCCTTTTCAAAAGATGACATTCTGCTCCTCTATCTCAATGAAACGCCTTATGGCGGAAACTCACGTGGTGTTGGAGCTGCGGCGGAACAATACTTTGGCAAGAAAGTTTCGGATTTAACATTAGTAGAATCCGCAATCCTTGCTGGTCTACCCCAGAGACCATCTGTGTACTCCCCTCTGTTTGGTCAGAAAGATGAAAACGGGGTGGGATACTGGGTCGGTCGAACGTATGCAGTCCTCCGACGCATGCGAGAAGATGGCTATATTTCTGCGGACCAAGAAAAGTTTGCTCTCGATGAGCTGAAACTAAAAACATTTGAACGCCCAGCGGTCGAAATTAAGGCTCCACATTTTGTTTTCTATGTTCGAGATCTATTAGAAGAAGAGTACGGCAATCAAGTGCTGGAAACCGGTGGATTGAAAGTAACAACGTCGCTAGATTTGCGACTGCAACAAGAAGCTCAAAAGATTGTTCGTGAAGAAATTGCAAAAGTTGAGAAATTACATATTACGAACGGATCTGCGATGGTTATGGATCCAAAGTCGGGAGAAATTCTGTCCATGGTAGGAAGTAAAGACTTTTTCTCGAAAGATATTGATGGGCAGTTTAACGTGGCCGTGAACGGACTACGCCAACCTGGATCGTCGATTAAACCCGTCACCTATCTTCTGGCGCTTCGACGCGGCTATACCCCAGCCTCCATGATCGCAGATGTACCGACTACCTTCCCTGGAGGAACCGGTCAAAAAGACTATGAACCGAAAAACTATAACGGGAAATACCCTGGTCCAATTCAACTTCGTTTTGCCTTAGGGAATTCGCAAAACATCTCTGCGGTGAAATTACTTGCCAAAGTTGGTGTGATGGACATGCTTGGGGTTGCCTATGAAATGGGCTTTAAGACACTAGAGCCTACTGCGGCAAACCAACGTCGTTTTGGATTAGCCATTACCCTAGGAGGTGGAGAAGTACACTTAATTGATTCTGTTTCCTCGTATTCCTCATTTGCGAACGGTGGGAAACGCACAGATCCTGTTGCCATTTTAAAAATTGAAGATCGTAACGGAAAAGTTCTTTACGAGCACAAGCCAACGAATGGAAAACAAGTCATGTCTCCCGAAGAATCTTTCCTTATCAGTCACATTCTTTCTGATAATAATGCCCGTTCCGCTGCATTTGGCGCGAACTCCCAGATAAACTTCGGAGAACGAGCCATTGCGGTCAAAACTGGTACCACCAACAACTTAGTAGATAACTGGACGATTGGCTGGTCACGGAATGCAATTGTCGGTGTCTGGGTAGGAAATAATGACAACTCATCCATGAAATCGGTTGCTTCCGGTCTTACGGGTGCATCCCCAATTTGGCGACGGATCATGTTAGATGCAATATCCAAAGGATATAAGGATCAAGCATGGGAGATCCCTTCCGGAGTAGAAGCTGTTCAGGTTGATGCAGTATCTGGATATCCGGAGCACGATGGATTCCAAGCGCGCACGGAGTATGTCTTAAAAGGAACGCTCCCCGCTCTTCCCGATCCAATCCATACCAAGCTGAAGCTGTGTAGAGGTCAGAATAAGCTTGCCTCAGAGGCAGATCTTGCTGGTGGCAATTACGATGAAAAAGAGTTTATTGTCCTACGTGAAGATGATCCAGTGAGTAACGATGGCAAAAACCGATGGCAGGATGGAATAAACTCCTGGATCGGGGCACAAGGAGATACGCGCTATACCGTCCCAACAGAAAACTGTGATAGTACAAATGCAGTTTGGGTTGCCTTTGAGCCAAATTTGGACAAACAAAACATTTCTGGTAATGAAGTAGAGATGAAATTAAAGACGGCCAGTGATGGAGAAATGGATCGGGTAGAAATCTATATCAATGATGCATTGAAGACGACCCTTCGCGACCGTCCGTATGAAACTAAACTCGTGTTGGATCCAGGAAAATATAAAGTATATGCAAAGGCCTACCGCAAAGATGGCAAAACAGGTACTACTACGGATCAATTCATCGGAGTTGGCGGAGTGGCCTGGGATCAGTCTCCTACTCCAACGCCAAGTCCAACTTCCACCCCATAACCTTATGCCTACACTTGAACAACAATACGCTGCATTAGTTTCAACACCGACCCGGATCTACGAGGGATCTGTTGGTTTGATATTACTTCCGAATAGAGAATGGCATTATATTGAGACCAGGCTGTCAATTGGATTTGAACTCTCAGGTTTGTCGGAAGTTTTATACTACTTTGCTTTGATGACAGATTCCCAGGCTGCTGTACTAGAAGAAAATGATGACGATGATTCTGATGGACTAGAAAATTATGTTAAAGAAAACTGGGACAGACTGCTGCAAAACTTAATTTCGCGAATGCGTGCGTAATACGACTCTATTACAGTCGATAAAAGTATACCTATTCTCCATTGCGTTGATCAACAAGACCACCTAAATACGTTGCAGTGTACAGGAGTACATCCTTTTCGTAGATTGATTCAGCGCCTTGGTAACGCTCGACTCCCCCAGTCCATTGATTGGTATACCGCAGTGATCCGAGGACAAGTTCTGACGGGCCACGAAATGGAGCCTCTATGGGCATTTCTTTTAATGCAGAGCGAAGAGTGGCATACACGTTGTTGGAGTCAGCCGTCTGTTCAACCCAGCCATAATAGACCATGATCCAGACTGGTTTTCCGTCATTAAATACTACTAAACGCCCTCCGTATGGTTCACCACCAAAGAAATTATCATGACTGGAGAACGCTCCTTTAGAATAAGGAATGGTCGTAGATCCATTTTCTTCTTTGATCCATTGCTTTTCTTCTCCGGTCGCATATCCAGCCTGATTAGAATCAATTAAGAATTGTGTAAGGTCATTTAGATTGATGTGCATAATTAACCCCGTTTTGGTTGCGTGAGCAAGACAGTCAATGTGGCAAGAATTTCTTCGCTGGTCGATTCCGGTGAGAGGTTTACCTCAAGGCTAACCTTTTTTGCAGCAATAGATAGAACATCAATGACTCTGGATTTAAAAATCACAACGGGGTCCTTCCGTACTCCCTTTGGTTGCTTTACGAAAGGTACATCAACATTGAGAGCAATATTCAGCGCTTCAAGGAATTTCTTTGGAGAAGCAGTATGGCCTAGACCGATGTTAGCGCTCCGGAGAGCAGCATTGATACCATGTCGCAATATTATGTGTTCTTCTTGTTCAGCTTTTGGCATAGTTGTTATTGCAGCGTACCGACTAAAGTAAGCCCTGCAGATGTGCTAAGTGTGTCGATAATAGTTTTTCGAATTTGAGTAGCGTCTTCTGCCGTCAGCTGCTTGTCTCCAGCATACGTTAGTGAGAACGTCGCATTCTGCTTATACATGTCCACAAAATCAACCTTTGTAACGAGGGGTATTTGGCGCATTGTATTGAGAATGTCTTGCATCGTTGCAGATGAAGGAACAGTGAAGGTAAGATCCTCAGTAATCGGTGTGAATTTGGAAGCTTGAATGACCGAAGGATACTGTTTTGCTTGTGAAAGCAGCGTTCTCCAGTCCAGATCAATGATTGCCAATTCTCGATACTCTGATTGCGGTAGCGTAATAAACGTACCGATGTCGGTACTTCCTGTAGAGATCATCGTCTCAAACGGACTTTCTGTTTTCCGATAACTTGGCGCTGAAAGATACAAATGTTTAAGAATTGCAGAAAGGTACCCTTTTGCATTCCGTGCATTGCCTTTAAAGCTTAGTGTGAGATGAAATTCTTCCGTCGGAAGTGCTGTGGTTGTCGTGTCCATGTTTGGGAGATACACATTCGCAAATTCAAATACCCCAAATGATTTAGAAGCTTTCAGGAGTACTGGTAGGTGCGATGCCCACAGTGTGCGTCGCAGATACACCATATCATCTGTTAATGGGTTTTTTATTTTTACGTGTGTTTTTTCTAGCTCAGCGGTCGGTTTTGTGTTCGCTGAAAGAACAAAGGAAGATTCTATGGATGCCATTTGCGCGTCAATCATGGAATAGGTATACAGCTCGGTAGCCCCTAGTGTTGCTAGAAGTAGTCCGATTTCCTGCTCTAGCTCAAAGCGATCAGTAGTTGGTGCGATAGGGATCACTCCAGGCATCAACACAGAAGGCAAATTGTGATACCCATAGATGCGAGCAACCTCTTCAATAATATCCTCCGGAATTACAAGATCAGGTCGAAAACTAGGAGGAGTTACGATGAAGGAATCATTCTCGACTCTCACACTGCAACCCAAGTTTTCCAACATCGATTGCACCTGCTCACGAGGCAACTCAATTCCAAGATAGGCAGCGATACGTGTAGCGGGTGTTGATACCGCTCGTGGTTCACGTTTTCCAGGAAATTCATCAAAGCGTACACTTGCAAGAGATCCACCCGCCAGACTGGTGAAGTACTCCACGCCCTTGTCAAAAACATTCGAGGCTAAGGTGGGATCTACATTCTTTTCGGAAAGCTGGGCGGCAACGGTGCGAATGGCATGCGTCATGGAAGCAAAACGTACTTTTGCTGGATCGAGAGTTTCCATCCAGAACAGTACATTTTTGGTATCATCTTGAATAGACGTGTTTTTGGTTCCTTTGATTGCGGGGAGATCAATGATGTCACCAGCGTCATCTTCAAAGACTACTTCCCCGCCCACTGTGGTGAAGGTTTCACCATCGATAATTTGAAATGTTTTTAAAGCGGCTGCTTCTTTAACGTGGATCACTCCACCGCTTTGCATTACTTTGTCATAGTCAAATGCGTGGCAAGGATGGCCAAGGTCATGCGTGATGTAGTTGGTAATATCAATGACCGCATCATGAACATTTATCCCAACTAGTCGTAGGCGCTTCTGCATCCACTCGGGAGCGGGAGTTTTTGATACGCCAGCAACAACCTGACAGATGATGCGCTTACACAGTCTAGGATCATTTTCGATTTTTGGGAGAGGCAACGATGATATTGAGGTAGGAACAGAAACCTGTAAGGGTTTTAACGTTGAAGGGAATCCGGCTTGGGTGAGAATAACCGCCATTTCTCGTGCGACTCCGCGTACCGACATACTATCCACCCGATTCGTTGTCACTTCGATATCGTAGACAGATTCATCCTCGATGGTATGAATGCGTTCAATCGAGGGACCAGAAAGAGAAACAAGTCGTTGAATATCTTGTGGTGATGCTGTCGTCTCTAGATGATCTAGTAACCAGGAGTGAGGGATGAGAATATTCATACGTTAAAATTGTTCCAGTAATTGAAGGTCGCCGTTATACAGCATCCGGATATCATCGATGTGAAGGCCAGGTCGCAGTGTGTACGTTCGCTCGATTCCCCATCCGAATGCAAATCCCGTGTAGATTTCTGGATCTAGTCCTCCAGCACGGAGAACATTGGGATGCACCATGCCCGCTCCTCCAACTTCATGCCAACCCGATTTACAGAATCGACATTTTTCTCCACTTGAGAGCGTACCCGTTCCATCACAAATGGTGCAGGAGAAGTCAACTTCAAACGACGGTTCTGTGAATTGAAAATGGAATGGTCGGATTCTGGACTTGGCAGTCGAGCCATAAAAGGCGTGGGCAAAATGATCAATGGTACCTTTAAGGTGTTGAATGTTGATTCCCTTATCGACCACTAATCCTTCAAATTGATGGAACATCGGCGTGTGGGTCACGTCCGATTGTCGACGATAACATCGAGCGATGTTAATCATGCGGATGGGTGGGTTTTTGAGTCGTTCCATTTCCCGTACTTGCCCATTGGAAGTATGTGGGGTTAGCACTACTTTTCCTCCGGCAATGTCGGGATGTCGGCTGCGTGGCTGTAGCGGATCATAGGGAATATCTTTAGTTGAATCCGGAAGATCGATAAAAAATGTTTCCCATTCATCGCGGGCAGGATGATTGGGTGCCATATTCAAGGACTCAAACGCATACCAATCCCAATCAATTTCAGGATATCTGACCCGAGTAAAACCAATTCTTTCAAAGATTTGGGTTACTTCTTTGATCGCTTGTGAGACAGGATGAACATGACCTCGGTTAAACTCGATCCCTGGGAGAGTGGAATCTTCCGTTACGGTGTTTGTGTTAGTAGTCGTGTCTGTGCCCATTTGTTCATTTAACCAAGCTTTTAGTTCGTTTAAGGCCTGACCTGCTTGCTTTTTATCTTCAACGGGAAGGTCTTTGAGCACATTGGTAAGTTCCTTAAACTTTCCATTGGGTCCAAGATAGATGGTGCGTTTAACACTCATCTGAGAAGTATCTTGAGAAAAAGACTGCTGCAGAGTGGAAATAGATTGGTGTAAGGTATCAAGTTGTTGGCTCATAGTATGCTATGTCCGATAAATTCCCCTCAATTTGAATAAGAGCACTATCTTATTTAATTTTAATTCCACAATTCCGTCGTACAAGATTTTAGCCTGCTCAGCAGTAAGTTGGGGTAGCTCTACCAGGTAGGATGCTGGTGTTTTATGGCGTGCTGCCCATAAGCCCCAACTCAGTTTCATCTTGTCTGTATTTCCTGTATCAATTCTCCAAGACTCAGCTAAACGTTCAAGCGTACTTGCCATAGATTCATTTTATCAGCTAATCGTATAAAAAAACCTCCATCGTGTGGAGGTCATTTGTTGTAGCACACCTTACCCTCCACATTAGCGGTGGTTGGTAAAGAAAAAGCAGCTTGCTTTGTGTGCTATATGCATACATCCATTATCCTATCAAAGGAAAACTCTTTTGCAAGATGAGAATTCGTGAAGGTATAAAAAAGGATGTGTCTATTAAACACATCCTTTCTCTTGATTTCATTGTAAGTTAGCCACGAACTTGGCTAACGATTTTCCCGAAGGACTTTTCATCCTTAAGGGCAATATCTGCTAAGACCTTACGATCAAGCAAAACATTTTTCTTTTTAAGCTGGTTGATGAATTCACTGTAGCGAATTTTTTCATCAATTGCTTTTAAGGCAGCGTTCAATCGAACGATCCACAATTTTCTAAAATCTCGCTTACGGAGTCGTCGACCGGCGAACGCGTACTGACCTGCATGCAAATCAGCCTCGATTGCAACTTTAATCAATCGGTTTTTTGTCATCCGGTACCCTTTGGTACGGGCTAAGATTTTTTTGTGGGATCGCCGTCGGGCATATCCTGTTTTAACACGTGACATAGATGTCCTTATGTACTTTGTTTAATATGTTCGAGTTCCGAACTGTTTATTGGCTATTTAAGCTAATCCAAGCATTTGCTTGATCTTCTTTGCGAATTTACCTTTAACTTCGACTGGCACTCTGTAGCGTCGAATTGCTTTCTTACTCTTGTTCACACGAAGGTGTCGTGAGTTCTGGCGTCGTCGCATGACCTTACCAGTAGCGGTAATCTTGAAACGCTTCGCAACAATTTTACGTACTTTCTGTTTTGGCATAAAGCTCCTTATTCTTGTGTTTCTTCATTCTCTTCCGTTGTTTTGCGCTTCTTTACAGGGGCTAACTGCATAAAAGCATTTTTCCCGACTAACCGTGCGGGTGATTCCACTTTTGAGACATCATCGAGCAATTCCGTGGCTTTGGCGAAAATTGCGTCTCCAAAGTCTTTTCGAGTGATTTCTCGGCCCTTGTATTTTACTACAAGCTTTACTTTATCCCCTTCTTCGAGATATTCACGTGCTTTTTTGATTCGAACATCAAAGTCACCTTTGGCAATAAAGGGGGTAAACCAGATCTCTTTGAGTTCAATGTTCTTACTTCTCTTTTTATCGTCTTGTTGTTTTTGTTGTAACTGATACTTAAATTTTGCAAAATTAATCAGTTTAGCGACGGGAGGCTTTGCACTAGGGGCAACTTCTACCACGTCGACATCTAACTCTGCCGCTTTTGCCAAGGCTTCACTTTTCGTCATCAGGCCTAACTGCTTTCCGAACTCATCCAGAATACGCATCTCTGGTGCCTGAATAAACTGATTTACCTTAAAAAATACTTTTTTTGACATGCAATCCTATCCTCAACGGCCAAGCCGCTTTCTTGAAGGACTTATTGTACCAAAACTCTCGACAAAAATACAGGAGAAGAGATAGGTAAGGAGAATATAGGCTAAAAAGAGTGTTGTAGAGTCTACAGGCGAGGAAGACCCAGTAAAGGAATAACCTCCGTTTCCGGACGATCCTAGCGGCTTGCTTGCCGAAGAAATCTGGGTATAGAAGAACCGATACCAGGAATTGGGAAGAATTCCAATGTAGGCAAGGGAGCTAATCAGATAGAAGAGCAAAAAAGCAAACCAGATGGCGATTTTAGGTAAGGTTGGCTGTAGGTATCGCTTGAAGCGAGTAGTCATGCGCATACAAGAACGGGTAGGAATATCCAAACTCCTACCCGTTTATCTTACACTTTTTTTTGACCACTTTTAGCAGTGGTTTGGAGACGATGAGTCCACAATCTAGACAGCTAAGTCTCGATTTGCGTTCTTTTCTACTAATTGCGCGATGAACTTCTCTACTTCCCAGACTCCACGATTCACATTTCCTCGAGCACGCACGGAAACTGTCGCTGCTTGAGCCTCTTTATTTCCAACCACGAGCATGTATGGAATCCGTTGCTGTTCTGCTTTTCGAATGCGGTTTTGCATACTTTCCGCTTCGTCCCAATTCTCAATTCGAATCCCAGCTGATTTGAACTTTTCTAATAATTCTTGGGCATAGGGTTGCTGTTCCTGAGAGATTGGAATGATCACTGCTTGAACCGGTGATAGCCATAAAGGAAAGGATCCTGCAAAGTGTTCAATCATGAAGGCAAGAAAGCGCTCATGCACGGATAACGGTGCTCGATGGATGACAAACACTTCGTTGGACTCGGCTCCCGACTCGTCGATATAGTGGAGACCAAACCGTTTCTTGGCGGCAAAATCGAGTTGAATTGTCGACATTGTCTCTTCACGCCCGATGGCCGATTTGAACTGTACATCGACTTTTGGACCATAGAATGCGGCTTCATCATCGGCTTCAATGAATTTCACATCGAGCTCTTGGAGGACCTCACGCAAGACATTCTGACTCAATTCCCAGTTTTCGGGCTCATCAATGTACTTTTCTGTGTTCGCTGGATCCCATTTGGATAAGCGGAACCAATAGTCCTTAAGACCAAAGATCTTAAAGTACTCCATGGTGAGTTTGAGCACGTTGGCGAATTCTTCTTTGATTTGATCTTTTCGGGCATAGATATGGGCATCGTTCATGCTCATACCGCGGACACGTAGGAGTCCAGCTAATGCTCCGGACAATTCATTACGATAGCAAGTTCCATATTCTGCAAACCGAAGTGGCAATTCTTTGTAGCTACGTGGCTTGTGCTGGTAGATCCGATGATGGTGCGGACAGTTCATCGCTTTTAGGTAATATGTGCCATCATCCATGACCATGGGCGGATACATACTGTCTTTGTAGTATGGCAAATGACCAGAAGTTAAGAATAACTCTTCTTTGGCGATGTGGGGTGTTGCGACCCGCACATAACCTGCAAGCTCTTCGTGTTCTTTGGCTAACTTCTCCACTTGATCACGCAAAATGGTTCCATTTGGAAGCCACATGATCAGCCCTTTCCCTACCATCTCATCAATGAAGAAGAGTTCTTGATCCTTCCCGATCTTTCGGTGATCGCGTTTCTTGGCTTCTTCCAGCATTTCCAGATGTGCATCTAGTTCTTTTTGCGATGGAAAACATGTTCCATAGATACGTGTGAGCATGGCGTTCTTCTCACTACCGCGCCAGTAGGCCCCGGCAACGGAAAGCAGCTTGAAATAGTGGAGCTCTTCATCAGGATGGTCAACATGTCCGCCTCGACAAAGGTCAGAATAGTCTCCGGACTGGTACAAGGAGAGGACATCACCTTTTTCTGCGAATTCCTCAATAAGCTCGAGCTTGTACGCATTGTCGCTATATTCCTTTTTAGCTTCATCTACCGAAACTTCTTTGCGCGAAAACTCTTTCCATGTTTTGGCGATCACATGCATCCGTTCTTCGATTGCGGGAAAATCACTCTCAGAAATCGGAGTTTCAAATTCAAAGTCAAAATAGAAACCGGAGTCGATCGCAGGACCGATTGTTCGTTTCGTTGATGGCCAAAGCTCCATGACAGCCGCTGCGAGCAGATGTGCGCAGGAATGGCGTAAATGTTCTAGATATAATTCTTTTTTCATAGTGTTCCTTATAGTTACTTTTCCTCGATTACTGTTGTGGTGGAGAAGTACGGGGTTGAGGAAAGAAACCCGCCTCCTCCAGAGTAGTTCTAGTGACGGTCAAAATTGTAGACAATCGTGGCGCAATTAGTTGGGTAATCAACACAGAGAGCAAAAAGCCCATCACGAGTGTTGCCGTAATCCCGCCAAGTCCTGCCATGAATCCGGCAAAAAAATGTCGTTTCGCAATTTCTTTATAGGAGACCGCAAAAATACTCGGTTGTTCACTATATAAGGCTGATGGTGCTTCTTTTTTCGTCTTTTTCATACAAAAAAACCACGCTGTCTTTTGTTCCAAATGTCCCAACAAAAGATCCGGTGGTCTTACTTCCCTCCCGTTCGCAGGGAGTCAGCGTCTTATGCTCTGGGTGGTGAGTCCAGAAAGAGATGTAACTAGTTTGTAGTATACATAAGATTTGGGCAAATTGAAAGAAGTTCCCAAGCAGGATGTTTTCAGAGTCGGAATGCAGATTTGAGATCGCGCATCAATTCAGGGATTGTTGCAGTATCAGACTTCACATTACTGACAGCGTCAATAAGCGTCTGCAAGGGAATGCTATCTAATGCCCCGGTTTGGTTTCTAAAATACACGCTAAGGTCCGGTGTGATGGTAAGAGCTTGGAGTAAGTCAATGACTTCTTCGATGTCATCAGGACTCTTTTCAAGAAACAACAGAGAGGCAATTGAATTCCGTGCATTGATGAGATGATCGTCTTGGAGTACTTTTTTAGGACTTCTAAACTCTAGCGTTTGGGTTAAGGTGCTAATTTGATCCTGAGTAAAAAAATATTCTGCCATATAGCTATAGTATACAGCTAGTTGCAAGGCCTCTATTCTTGAGGTTGAGACTGTTGGAATTGCCGAATGAGGTTTTCCGGTACGACAATTTGACGAGTGCCACCTGAAGATGGTTCAGTTAGGTTTTCAATCTGCGATTGCGTTTTATTGAGAGACTCTACCATATTCATTAAACTCTCTGCTTGCTTGAGTGTGCCTGAAATCTGGGGGAGGATAAAGTTCGTAAACAAGACATACAACAATACCCAGGAAATTAGGGTGATGATGAGTCCACCCAGTCCATGAGCAAGACCAGCTACAAAGTTCTTTCCAGCAATTTCGCCAGTAGTGGCATCGTAGAGACTTTTTGAAGAAGGCTGATGTGTGTCCATCTGTTTACTGTGCAGGAGGATGATTGAATTGTCAATTCTGTCGATCTACTGATCGGGATACTCTATGCCATCATAGGCAATTAAGATAGAAGCTCGCAATGAAAGAAGTCCAAGTTGTAGTCGAGGAAAGTGGTCTTTGCTGCGAAGTGAGTCAACATAGGTTAGGTATTGTTCGATTCTGGCTGTTTTTGGTTTTACTTGAGATAAAGCTAGAAATATTGCATCAATGTACGGTGTTATTGTTTTGTAGGTAGAGAGGTCTGGAGTTTGGCCAGCATTGATTTGATCAACTAATTTTTGAATATCTGCAGATGGAATTAAGGATTGTTGTTCTCTCATTGGTAGAGGAATAGGAATATTCAACTGTGTGAAGTATGTGGTGGGCGGTAGAGGAGTCGGACCTCTGACCTTTACAATGTCAATGTAACGCTCTAACCAACTGAGCTAACCGCCCAACAGAACCACGATTATAACAGATATTCTGTTCCAAAATAATGTCTTACCTGCATCAGAATATACAACTAGTGTTTATTCTCTAGCGCTAAAATGCTTCTCGAAGTTCATGATGAGGGCAGTAATAACAGTCTCAGATGTAAAACCACGACTGATTTCCACTGCTCCCGCTTTAGAAAGCTCAGCATACAATGCAACAGTATCTGTACCCCCCCTGAGTAGAGTTGGGATATAGATGATGGGAAAATCGTTTCGAATCGCTGCAAGAATTGTATTTCTATCAGCGACTCTAATGTGGTGTAAGACTGCAAAATCGAGATGATTTCTAATTAAGTAGTGAGTTAGCATGGGAGGAACTTTATCTTCAAATTGACTTTGACCATCAAGAAGTGAAGATAAATACAGTGCTAATGGGTAGGCCTCTACAGTGGAATTTACGATTAGCCCACTTTTTCCTTGTAAGAAATTTGGAATTTCAACCATACGGTGTAGTTAACTGTACCTGAATATATCTATAGCGATTTACATTCTGCGAATGACTGTGACCCGGCCGACATCTTCTCTAGAGATTGGAACTCTTTCTTTGGCAGTCACGATCACTTCAGCAAAACTGTAGCTGAACAATAATTCTTTCAGCGTCCGAATGTCGTTGAGAAATTGTCGTAACTGTTCTGGGGTTGTATCCGAATCCTGAAAAAGTCGAACTTGCGAACTCTGCACGGCATCGTGAAGCAAGTCTATATCTATCGTTCCATCTGCGTTTAAAAAAGAGGATACATTAAGTGTTCTAGTGCTCCCAAATTCTGAAAGAATGACATCAGAAATTTCTGCAGTATAGGTATCGGGATCGGTGTTTGAAAGGACGATGGCGGATGCCACCGGGATCAGTGGTATTAACTCTTGGTTTAACCAGGTGCGAATTTCAGCGGAATACATAGAGTTTATCCTACATTACGTGCCACTTGGTGTTCTTGACTCATTAAATAGGCGGTTCCACCCTTTTGACTGTAGACCTGGTTCCAGAATGCGCCCTGTTTCTTACTTCGAGAATTAAAGTTCTCAATCCAGGTATTCGCTTCATGGACGCGCTTTCTAAGCAATATAACGAAGTTTAGGAGCTGTTGGAAGAAATGGACATGGTAGGTACCTGGATCGGTGACATCCTGATGAATTGCTGTTTTTACACTGCCATCTAATGTTTTAATTTCTTTTGCCAGGGCTTTGAGTTGTTCTTGAAGTTGTTTGATGACTTCTTTGTCCTTTTGCTCTCGCATGTTAAAGACTTCCGTCATTTGGAATTCTTTGTGTCGGACAGCACGTTGTTTCTCGAGATCCATTTCTTGTCGTTGCTTATCGATTTCGGCTTGTTGCTCTAAAGCCTTAGCAAATGGGTTCTGCGACTGTGAATCAGTATTTTCTGAAGGTTGTGACGTTCCGGTGCCAAAAATGGAGTTCATGGCATCATTGACGATTTGACCTGGAATTGCTGATGCTTGTTTTACTGTGGTTCCACCAATTTCCTGGATTGCCCGTGCGAACGGATTTCCAGTAAAAGAAGGAGCTGGTCGGGATGACTTTCCAGGCGTGTTCATATTCACAAAACCCACCGTACGAGAACTTCCGTCGTAGGTGGATAGAGACTAGAACACATTATACGCACCGGTCTTGAGTAAATCAAGCGTGATACTATCTTATAGTAAATGAATTGGTCTTAGCCAGAAATGCCAGCTTCGTGCTTGATTGCTTCGACAGTCTTTTTACGGGCGACAATTGCACGAGCTTCGTCGCGCATCTGGTCTTGGAACTTTTTATCCATTTTTGAAAGCGACTCCCCTGCAAATGCTTCGATTTCTTCCGGAGTAGGTTCAATTGCCAGTTCTTTGGTTAGTTCCAGGAGAACGAACTCGAGTTGAAGCGTCGCCAGTGCATTGGCCATGTACTCCTGTTGCAAGGCGTTAAGATCTTTGCCAATTTGGGTAAGGTAGGTATCAAGTTCAATGCGATGGGATGCCAGATGTCGAGCAAAATCTTCTAGCTGCTTGCGTGTCTCATTCTCTAGTAACAACGGGGCAATTTTAGGATTGATTGCCTGGATTAACGCTCCAAAAACGTAACTTAATTGTTTGGTTGCCAACTCCTCATCTTTTTGTTCTGGTGTGTCTTTTTTGGGAAGATTCTTGGCTGCGTCTTTGATGATCTTTTTCCAGTCTCCCAATTTCACTTCAGGAGCAATGGCAGTGCTTGCTTCGATGACCCAGTCTTGTCCTGGCTCAATGCTTTTTGCTTGTACTTGAGGTGAGACTAAGGGGGTGAGCTTCAATTCGTTGATTTTGGCGGTATACAGATCAGGAACCAATCGCTCCAGGACATATTCAATCAGCTTGATGCTTCCAACATTCTCTTCAACCAGTTTTTTAGGGGCTTTGCCCTTTCGAAACCCAGGTAGGGTTGTGGCGGCAGCATACGAGGCCAACACTTTTTGATATTCCTTTTCATGAGCCTCTTTGGTCACGGTAATCGTGACTACCGTATTCTCCCCAATGGGAGAGGCAACTGTTTCTGGTTTTTTCTCATCTGATTTAGCCATACAAACCCTTTCTACGGGTATTACGCTACCAAGCGTTGATTACATTACATCATGGAAGAAAACGGTGTTGTGAACGGTACAGAGCTTCGAGTCACCGAGGTATACACTCCCCAAGCAAACACTCCAATGGTTGGAAGTAATCCAATCAAAACGATGACCCAGTAGAGCGAAAGACTTCGTGTTTTCATGGTAGCTAGTATAGCATGTGCCAGATGAAAGTGCGGCATGACTAGACAAAGCAACCTCAGATCTGTATTGTCAGTACTGTAGAAAAAAGGAGCTTGTATGAGTGATGCAACCGATGTATATACCGCAACAACTGATTCTGACTCTCCCGTGGATATCGGAGAGAAAATTGATGTACTAGAGCCAGGCGAAGTTGTTACTTCATTGGATTCAGGTGAGGACGCCCCAGAGCTGCCTGCTGGTGACGATGATACACTTCCAGCTGGAGATGCGATGGATCCAGCCGATGCGCCTGTGGCATCAGCCAGCCCATCTGCATCCTTTGATCCCAATACCCTGTTTGCCTTGCAAGGGATCATCAATCGTCAATCTGCCAAGCTCGATGAACTCAAAGATGATGCCAAGAAATTGTCAGAAAGTGTGAAATCCATCGTTGAAAATGACCAAGAGCTTTCAAAAATTGAGGAACAGGCGAAGGAAATCGTTAAGATGCAAAAAGAGCGCAAGCAAAGCCTGTCCAATTCCCCAGAGAGCACCCAACTCAAACTCAAAATGAAAGATGTCAAGGAAAGTATTAAGGACTTAGAAGAAAGTTTGAACAACCATCTACTCAATTTCTATCAAATGACCGGCGTCAAAGTCTTTGATACCGATGATGGGTCAACCCGAGAATTCGAAGTTCGAGCAAAATTGCGCTCAAAAAAGAAAGCAGCCTAAAAAGCAAAATAGGGAGCTTACAGTCGTAAATACCAAAAACCCCGTCATAGCAACGGGGTTTTATTGTTTTCACGGGCTGTTTTCACCTGACTAAATGCGTACTTGCCATTCGGTCGTTGAGAGACTTGGAACGACTCCTTCGGTGTACTCTAAAATCTTTGCCATCGTTTGGACAACGATCAAGGGATGTGCACCTCCTGCGGTCTCTTCAGAAAGCATAGTTGCATCGGTTCCATCATAGACAGCATTAGCCACATCACAGATTTCTGCTCGAGTTGGTCGGACATTCTTGACCATGGAGTGCAACATCTGTGTAGCAGTAATTACTGGCTTCTTTTTCTCATTACTGAGTTTGATCATGCGCTTCTGTTCATAGGCTAATCGTTCAAATGGGATTTCGACGGCTAAGTCACCTCGTGCGACCATGATCAGATCGGCAGCATCAATGATTTCTTCTAAGTGGTCCAAGGCAGTCTGATTTTCGATCTTTGCACAGATGCGAGATTTCACGCCTCTTTTATCTAACTCTTCACGCAGATGTGTGACGTCGGCTTTTGTTCGGGTGAAGGACAATGTCACATAGTCGACATCAGCCATGTTGCGCATCTCAATTTTTAGGTAGTCATCATCCGTCATGGAAGGCAGTTCAATGTCTGCTCCAGGGAAGTTGACACTCTTACGATGCTTAATAATACAGGCCTGTTTGCTTTTTGCGACAAATTGGTCAGGTTTCACGGATTCAACCGTAAATTCCATGACGCCGTCGTCGATAAGTACTGATTGACCGACCTTCACCGCAGCGAACACTTCGGGTGTGGGAATACGGATATGCTTGCCTTCAATGTGTTCTAATGAAAAGACCACATCCTCGTTCAAGTCGTAGCCTACTTCGAGTTTTTCGACCGTTTCAAGTCGGACTTCAGGCCCTTGGAGGTCAATGAGAATACCGACATCGATTCCTTTCTCCTTACAGACCTGTCGTACACGATCAATGCGTTCTTCATGCCATGCCCGATCTGCATGTTTCATGTTGAATCGAAAAATATTGACTCCGGAGTTAACTAGAGCTTCGATGAGCTCGGGACTGTCACTCACAGGGCCAATTGTCGCCACAATTTTTGTTTTTTTCATACTGGTTTAGGGACTTCTCCCCTCCTTATTACTATACGTAGTACTTCCGAACGTTAAATGATGACCATTATGTCATTAAGACTGTCACCAACTTCTTCGCTGTGTATTATCTTTGTCTAATTCATGAATAGGCGGACCTATCCACCCATTCTGCCTCTTTATTCGGGTAGCAGTAACAGAATTAGAGTGCTAAATCCTTGTGATCTAGTCTGATGTCTATGGATGCAGTACCTTCGGAATAGATTTAGCTACATCGTTGACGGTATTTGAATCCCTAGTATTGCACAACCCTTTTCAATCACTCGTGATGCAGCTTGTGTAAGAGCGACTCTCTTCGTTTCTTCTTCACCCGAGCCAATAATCTTATAGGTAGTATAGAATGAATTATACAACTGCGCCAAACTATATAAATAGGTAGTCAGTAGGTGGGGGGCATGACTATAGGTAGCCTGCTCTACGACATCCATAAAACGGCTTAACTGGTATGCTACTAGGCGTTCGTGAGGATTAAGCACCCAACCGACATTTTTCACCTCTGGAGAGGTTGCCACCTTACTCAAGACGCTCTTTGCTCGCACAACCGTATACTGCATATAGGGTCCAGAGTTACCCTGCATGGCGAGTAGTTCATCCCAATCAAAGACCACTTCCATATGGGAGGCACGTTTCAGGTCATTCCACTTAATTGCCCCAATTGCAATAGCTGCTGTTGTACGATCGTCTTGTGAAACCACTATTGGCTCTGCTGGGTTGTCTGCTATAGGACTATCTGAAGTCACTCCTATAGGACGTGATTGGGAGGCAACTGCGAGCTTAGTAGCTCGTAACACTGCTTCTTCCAACACATCTTCAAGCCAGATAACGTTCCCCGATCGGGTGGACATTTTCTGGTCTTTGAGCCGGAACAGTCCATGTTTCACGTGAATACGTTGGCCCTTCGGGTACCATCCAAGTAGTTCTTCGATGCGAAAGAGCTGTGAAAAGTAGAGTGATTGTTCTGCTCCCACTTCGTTAACAACACGGATGTCTTTCCCGTACTGTTGCAATCGAAAGTAATCGGTAGCTAGATCCCGTGTCGAATACAAGGTAGAGCCGTCCTTTTTCAGAATCATGAGTGGAGGGTATTCCTCATCGGGAAAGAAGAATAACTTGGCTCCTTCCTTTCCTTCCTGAAGATACCCAGAAGCTTGCAATATCGATACAACCTCGGCCATTTTGTCCTCGAAGAAGGATTCCCCATACCCTTTTCCTGCATTCTCGGTAAACGAAATATCCAATTTTGAGTAAATGAGATGGAATTCCTTAAACGAAAGATCGATACAGCGCTGCCAGATTGATCGAGCTGTCGGGTCACCCTTCTCCAATTTTGTAAACCACTCTCTGGCCTGGTCATCTAACGAAGGGTCAAGTTTAGCTTCATCATGAAACTTTACATACAGTTCTACTAAGCGTTTGACTGGCCGTTCTTCTGCAGCGATCTCCTCAAGATTCCCCCACTTTTGGATGGCGACAATGAGTTTTCCAAACTGGGTTCCCCAATCACCTACATGGTTATCCTTATAGACCTTCCATCCCATGGTTTCGTATAAATTGGCGATCGCATTTCCGATGATTGTGGAGCGGAGATGACCAACGGTGAAGGGTTTGGCAATATTGGGAGAGGAGAATTCGACTACGACGTGACCTTTTTGAGACTGCGAAGGTACAGGAAGCTTGGTTGCCAGTAGCAATACTTGATCCGCAAGAATCGTATCCGAGAGCACGAAATTGATAAAACCAGGTTTGGCTACGGAGACAGCCCTAATTTCGACCGGAAGATTCTCTTGAATCATGGAAACAATCTTAAGAGCAAGTTCCTCAGGAGAGGAAAAGGGTGAAGATTCTAGTGTCGGAAACAGTTGCATGGCAATGTTACAACTTAGATCCCCATAGGTGGAATCTGTAGGTACTGCAAAGAGAACATCCTTTTTAAGCGGAATTTTAAGTTCTTCAAGAATTGCGCTAATGCGTTGTGAAAGGATTGATTCAATCTGTTTCATAGTTGTTCCTCTGTTGCTATTGTGACACAAAAAGCCCCTTGAATAATCAGGATCTGATCACTCAAGGGGCACTTTGACGGTGCGGTACCACCCTTTTTTATACTTTAATCTAGCTATATTGGGCTAACCCACTTGCATTTCCTCAGGTTCCGTAGGAGATAATTCCTTCAAGAGTCGCGACTTCTTGTGACACGGAACTGTAAGTATATCATGATGCGTGGGTAGTTGTCGCTCCCTTGAGCAATTGAATAGAACCCGTCATACTATAGTTATGTTTCCCACAGAGATCGAAGCGACCGTACCGCCACCCTATGCGTCAGGTTCATCAGACCCTTTTCGATGGAAACGCATCCTAATTGCAATCTTGGCGGTCACAGCTTTTCTACTGATGATTGTCTACTTTATTCGTCCCCTCCTCTTTAAACCCAACACACAACGGGAGCAGCTGGATGCATTGCTGTCCGCATCTCCTACCCCGATGCCTGCCACGGGCACATTTGTCGATTCGCTGTACGGGACAATTCTGTTTAAGTCTGAAGGAGAAATCAAAGAAATGGAACTGCCGTCGCGCCTCGTCAATCTAGTCGTCGCCAGTGTTGACCCACAGATACCAAGGGAGTCTAAACTTCCAGACGGGAAACCAACATGGTCATCGGATGGGGAGTTACTCTTTGTCTCTACTCAGAGTCGATCGATTAGCGCTGTGACATTTGAAACTGGTGAGTATGTGGCAACCTACACCCTACGCAACGACCAATCAACATCCGCTTCGGTTGTAGTATCTTCCTCTCCGGGAAATGAAGTCCTAGCGGTTGGATCTCCAGTGGAAGCTCATGGAAGTGAATATTTGGAATTCTTTGACATCCTGTCCGGTAATCAAATGGGCTTTTATGATAACTGTTCTCCTAAAGGTATTTGGATGGAGGAAATCGGATTTGTGGCTAAGTGTAAACTAGGTTCGAACTACTCTATTGTTTTGATTCAGTTCTATGAAAATTCGTCTCAGATGATTCCAGTCGCAAAGGAGACAGATCGATTATCGTACCAGCTTCTTGACGCCTATGATCAATCACGCTTGTTTGTTAATCGAGTAGAGCAAGGCAAGCCAACTCTTGGGACATTGACTTTGGAAGGAAAGTTTACTGTTCTGCCAGCGGCGGAAGCGAGAATGATTCCTTCGATTGAAGCGGCTAGTGATCCAATGCGGTTTTTAGCTTCTCGCTTGGAAAAGGACACCAAGCTGCCGAATATTTCTCAGGTTCAAGTTTCCAGCGACAATTTATGGGTCATTTTCCGATCGAATGCTACGATCTATGTAGCCTTAATGGATCTACGGGAAGCCCCGTATGCAATTGGTGACTGGGAATGGGTATCCTTACGCCCTCGTTAGATGGAGATTTATGAGTTTACAGATATCACCAGAACCTGGAAAGCATCACTCACCGATCACACCTCCAGTAGCCTCTCCCGCAGTAACTACACCGGAGATGAGAATTGGAGAACGAGTGTTTGAGAAACGCATTGAGGGTGATTTTGATGAAGTGAAAGCCCAAACATTAGATTGGCTACATGAGACCTTCAAAAACACTGATCTTGCTTGGGAGATTGTTCCATTACGGATGACTGAAACTGCATTCGGACAGCCAAGAAATCTTCCGGTGGATGATATGGATATTCGACTCTGTGTGGAAGGAAAGTGGTTTAGTATGTGCTCAATTCGCCCCAAAACTGTGGAGCATCATACAATAGAAATGGATCCCGTGACATTCAAACCGAAGTCAGTAGAGCCACACGAGAAAACACAAACGTATCTAGTCGATTGTGATGCCTTGTATCAACGGATCGTGCTTCGCCAAGCAATTATTCGTCAGGTTATTCCTAATTGCAGATTGATGTGAGTGTCCTCTTCAGTATCGGCTAAGGACAATCCTTCCAGTTCGGGGACCGCGGAACTTCCTGCTAATCCTTGGATGTTTCCATACACATTTCCAATTGAAAGCATTAGGCGCTGTGCTTGACCTTCTCGCATTTTCCAGATCTTTTCCATTGCCCCGCGCTCTCGAGCTATTTGCGTATGCGATTCCCGATAGAGTTCTACGAGTGCTTCGATTTGCTGACGAAACGCATTGGATGTAACGTAGCCATATATAAGATCAGCTTTGTCACCTTTGTTTTGTGCCATTGCCTTCTCACGGCCCACTTCTAAGAGTTGCTTGCGCAAAGACATTGCCAAAGGCATAAACAGACTAAAGTTACAGACCCAGACTCCATCATGCAGCGTCAGTCCACACCAGTTATTCTCTGTGTAGGCAGTTGTCACAATCACTGGAATGTTAGCGTGTTCAGCGCGTAGATCCGTTTTAAGCTTTGTCACCCAGCCTTCCGACCAGGACTTGGTCTGCTTGGACTCCCAAAGAATGATTCCACAAATGGTTCCTTTGGAGGATCGAACGACCTGTCGAATATCTGCTCCAGTGACCCCTTTTCCAACAGGTTCCACAATATCATCGCGAAATGTTTCTTTAAGCATTCGTTCCATTTCTAATTCTTGAACCTCACCCTGCGTTTGTTGGGAACCTTGATTGGCTTTTCGATTTGCGTCATCTAATGCCTTTTTTAAATCGGAGATCATTTTATCTTTTTGCAGATCTTTGAGACGCTGTTGCTCAATGAGTTGGAATTCGGTCTTTTCACGGATAGACTTTCGTTCTTCTTCGAGCTTTCGTTCGAGCTCTAAGGTCATGCTTCTGGAGGCTTCTTCTAAAGCCAGTTCTCGCTTACGAATATCGAGTTCTTTTTCTTCTGCGGTCTTACGCTTCTTTTGTTCCTCTTCTAGTCTCTCTTGCAGAAAGGACAGTTCTCGTTTTGAGTCTTCTTCAAGTCTTTGACGTAATCGACGTTCGGTGGTTTCACGTTCTTCACGCAGCTTTTGTTCGAATTCTGTTTGCATTTTCTCAAGTGTTGCAACAGATTCCTTTTGCCATTCTTGTTGAAGTGACGCTTTCATCTGAGAGGCAAATGCATCATCAAGGGAGATTGGGGTATGGCAGGACGGACAGGTTATTTGAGTGGATGGCATAGTGCAAATTGTAGCAAGAAAACCAGAGAAATTCGGAAGAACTTTAACAGTACCAGAATATTAACAGAAAAATCAAGGAATTGTTTTTTGTTCGTAAAGATGAGATTAAAGGGAATATTGGAAAAGGAGAAATTTATGAGAGAACTACCGTCGGTTACGATTGGTGACGAACATCCAGAGTTAAACGTACAGCTTTGTACTATGCAGATTGAGTACGTGGTAAGAATTTCAGGTATTTCTTTAAAGAAGCTTGAAGCAGTGTTTGTCCAGGGGATGGGCATGAAGTCAGGTGTAAACTGGGCCAAATTTTATGACGCCTTCATGAATTTCGTGGGTGACAAAGAATCTAAGGCTCGCTCTCTTACTGATAGCTGTGTTGGTGGCAATGGTCATTTTATATCTCCAGATGCGAAGTCTGATGTGAAAGCTAGGGAAGTAGGCGAACGACGTCGACACTATTTTGGCACTAGTTTTGATTAGGTATATTTGGGAGGAACAATCTTTATGGCAAGATGCCAGCGTAAGGAAGCCGGCAATCAGGAAAAAAAAGGCTTCGGGTGACTTGAGTAGTGTACGATGATTATCAATTATTTTGGAGATACACTATGGCAGAAAGAGTTTCGGATGCAGATCGGGAGTTGTTCGAAGCATCAATTAAACGAACACGTGTTCAAGCAGTCATGGGAAAAACACCAAAGGAAATTCTTGACGAGTATGGCTTCTCCCCTGAAGTTCAGGAAATTCTGAAACATTGGTATACTGGAAGCAACTGGGATATGTTCTTTAGTAGGTTTTCAAATTTTGCTCGATTGCAAAAATTGTCTCCAGAAAATCTCAGCTCTGCCCAAGCATTGCAGTTACTAACTAGGATGAAGTCACAACGACGTACATGAGCATTACATCTAGAACTTTTTTCTAACTCTCTGTACCATGAGTACTACTCGATGACAATTTTTACTTCCAAGTTCCGACAATTCAAAAACCATTCAAGTCATGTTTTCTTAGCTTTGATTGTGTGTGGATCATTTCTGACTCTTTTTGGTCTTGTCTATGGTTTCACTAAGCAACGACAATCGCTAAGATTTCAGGTCGAGGGAATGGAAGCAAAAAATCAACAGCTCTCAGAACAAGTTTCACAATATAGAACAGAAATTACAAATCTCGAGCAGGAGGATCAACGAGTCCGCAATGATCAACTTCAAGAAGAGTTAAAAACGATGCAAGCTGCTTTTAAAAAATCGCTCGCTTCGTATGAATCATTGTTGGATCTAAAGGAAGGAAAGGGAAAATCATCGGTATTGGATAAGCAATATGCCTTAGTCCTGTCTACCTTGTCATCTAATAACTATGCAAGCGCATCTTCACTTCTAGCGTCGCTCGATACGCAGATTCAAAAAGAACAGGAAAAAATTGCTTCGCAGTCAGCGACAGTGGCAGTCACAGCGGTAGCCAGTAATACCCCACCAGGTTCTGGTTTTAGCAGGCAGAAAGTTCAAACATCTGCAGGTGAGTTTGTCGTTGATATCATCGCAGCGGATCTTCGCAGTTCGAAGGTCATTGTCGATACGGCCTCTGATTCTACATGCACGGACAACTGCCCCGTTTTACCTCTCGCATCTTATGTCTCACGCTCCGGTGCATTCGCAGGAATAAATGGCACATATTTTTGTCCAGAAAGTTATCCCACCTGTGCGGGAAAGAAAAACTCTTTTGATTTATTAGTGATGAACAAGAACAAAGCCTATTTTAACTCTGACAACAATGTGTATAGTCAAAATCCAGTGGCTGTCTTCTCAGGAACCAGTGCACGATTTTTTTCCAAAGCCCAGGATTGGGGACGCGATACAGGGGTCGACAGTGTGATCTCTAACTTCCCACTTCTAGTGATCAATGGTCAGAATCAATTTGGAGGCAATGGTGATCCAAAGATGAGTTCGAGAGGTGTCCGTGGATTTTTGGCAGCCAAGGATACCTTTGCATATATGGGGTTTGTACGCAATGCAACCGTGGCAGAAGCAGCAACTGTACTACAGACCTTGGGAATGCAACATGCTCTCAATCTTGATAGTGGCGGCTCTAGTGCCTTATGGTTTGGAGGCTACAAACTAGGACCAGGGAGAAGTATTCCCAATGCAGTGTTATTTGTTCGAAAATAATGAACTCAATTGTAAGAGACCCTTGTCAACCGATTTCTTTGGTAGCATGATGAATTTATGGCCAAAGAATTAGAAGAGGGTGCAGAAAGGGTCACTCCACGAACAGTCCATTCCGAAACACCTGCAAAAGTTACGAGTAGAATTAGTGGCACTTCAGAGCTTATTAAAACATTGGGATCACTTGGTATTGAAGAATCTACGAACGAAGAAACAATTCTAGATATCAAAGTTCACAATCCCTTAAAACGCATCACGCAGCTACTCCAGGATCTTAAGAAACACCAAACCACAACCGTGTCGTTGCGTTTTACCATCCCTCTCATTGCCCTTCCGATCGTATTGTTCGTTGCGTTTCAGATTGGTCGAGCTCAGACGCTCTGTGCGCAAACATTTACGACTCAAGCAGGTACCATTCAAGTTCTACAAGTAAAAGTTCCCCGCACTGCTCCCACTGCCTTGTCGCTAGTACTCTCATTTTTCCCTTCAGTACCCCAACCAACTGCAGACTTAGTAGATCAGGAACGTGCGATCTTGTTGCTCCCCACAAGTGAGGTTGTCCATATAATCCATCCTAGGAGTGTTGACGTAGTCCCCTTCGTGGGTCAGTCAGTCTTATTAACTGGCAACTATTCGGCCTGCACGCGTAGTATTACGCTGGATCATCAACAAAATCTCTCAGAAGCAGCCCCTTGATCGGTGTGCTATGCTCAATATACTATGGCCCCACTCATTGGTTGGATAAAATCCAATAAACTCTCAGTAATCTTGATCGCAGTTGTGTTGTACCTGGTCCTTTCCTCGCAACTTTCCTCCACCAGACAATTACAAACCATTTCCCCCGCACGATATGCCAATGATTCAGTCGAAGCCGGCCAATCGATGGGCATGCCAAGCGTCGGTGTTGGCAAGGTCATGGAATCCAGCATGATTGCCCCAGAATTTGCGCCTACGGATACCACCAATCGTTTAGTAATTACAGATTCATCTCTCTCTCTTAAAGTAAATGATGTCCCAGCCGTTGTGTCGCAAATTGAAACAGCTGCAGTTGGGTTCGGGGGACACTTAGTAGATTCCAACGTCGCCCGACCTGAAGGAGCTTCTACAGGTTCCATCACTGTTCGTGTACCATCACAGAAGCGTGCAGAAGCACTGGCAGCTTTCAAGTCCTATGGCGTGAAAACAGTCATGGAACACGTCTCTGGTACGGATATCACTGATCAGTATGTTGATAATGCAGAACGGCTTCGCATTCTTGAAACAACGAAGGCAAAATTTGAAGCAATTTTAAGTAGAGCCGAGAACGTTACCGAAATGTTATCCGTGCAGCAACAGTTACTCTCCGTGCAATCTCAAATCGATGGGATCAAAGGTCAGCAAAAGTATTTAGAAGGATCAGCAAGTCTTTCGCGTGTCACAATCTACTTGTCTACGGATGAACTAGCACTTCCCTATGCACCAGATACTGCTTGGAGACCTGAACTCGTCTTCAAGGAAGCAGTGCGATCCTTTATCCAAACGATTAGAGGAGTACTCTCATCTGGGATCTGGCTAGCAGTATACTCACCAATTGTACTAGTGTTTGGAGCACTGTATCTATTTATTAGAAGACTGATGAAGAAAGGTTAACTATGGGAAGTGAAATTGGATCATATGATTTGGAAACATATGCAAAAGGTGTAGCTGCAGAGGAATATAGAAATTATAAGGGTATAACAGATCGATTTACTGCTTTTGACACTTTTGTCACAAAGTGGATGGAAAGAGTGTTAGAAGGAGGACCTGGTGCGCAGAAAATTGGCAGCAGAGAGCCGGTTTTTCAGGCAAGGGGCATAAAACAGGCATACAGAAGACTATTTGATAAGTCGATAGCACAAGAAGCGGGAGTCTTCACAGCACAGATCAATATGATGTCAGGAGATGAAACAAAACCTCTTTCAGCTTCTCAAATTGAGGACGCATTGAAGGCTCAAACTGCTGCCAATATTCAGCTTTTACTTGGTCATTAGATAGTGTCGGCCGAGTAATTCTGTTGGCAGTAAACTATCGGTCGAATACATTTCATAGCCCTTGCCATACTCCAGTTCTTTCATCAGTTTAGTAGGCGCATTGCGTAGAGAGAGTGGTATAGGGAGGTTCCCATATGCTTTCACATCTTCTAGCGCCTTAAAATACGCATCATACGCGCTTCGATTTTTCTTAGCTTGTGCTAGATACGCAGTTCCATGGGCTAAATTGATTTGTGCCTCTGGATATCCAATCTTGGTAACGGCATCAAAGACTGCATTGGCAACCACCAGTGCGGTAGGTTGTGCTAACCCAATGTCTTCGGATGCAAAGATGACCATGCGCCTGGCAATGAATTTGGGATCTTCTCCACTGTCTACTAACCTAGCCAAATAATAGAGAGCGGCATCGACGTTACTCGCTCGCATGGATTTGATGAACGCACTGATGGTGTTGTAGTGCTCCTCTCCCTGCTTATCAAAACGTAAGTGTTTAGATTGCAATGTGTTTTTTAACGCATCGACATCCAATTTTTGATAGAGCATGTACGCATTATCGATCATGGTAATTGCTTGGCGTGCATCCCCATTGGCCATTGCTGCTAACCACTCTCTGGCTTTCTTATCCATCTCTATTGTGATTTTTAACTCAGTAGAAAGTCCTTGAACCGTTCGCACAATCACCAAATCCATCTCTTCGGTACTTAATTCCTTTAATACAAACACTCGACATCGGGACAATAGTGGAGCGATGACTTCAAAGGATGGGTTTTCTGTGGTTGCACCAATGAGTGTTAGCAGTCCTGATTCAACATAGGGAAGCAAAAAATCTTGCTGTGATTTATTGAAGCGATGAATCTCATCGAGGAACAGAACTGTTTTATGGTCGTTCTTCTCAGCCTGTTCTACAATCTGCCGAACGTCTTCCTTTTTTGATGAGACAGCAGAGAGTTCAAAGAAACTAGCTCCTACACTATGAGCTAGTATTCTTGCCAATGTTGTTTTACCTACCCCAGGTGGTCCCCAAAAAATCATCGAAAAGATGGCATGGTGCTCGATGGCTACTCGAAGAGGTTTTCCTTCCCCTACCAGATGAGTTTGACCAATATAGTTTATTAGGTCCAGTGGACGAATACGCGTAGCGAGTGGAAGGGCGGATTCTTTGGTATTTGTTGGGGAAAGCATGGATATAGCCTATCGTTTGAGAAGCTTCTTTGTCAAATCGAAATGTGTAGAGTATTAGTAACGCTCTAAGGCCTGTGCTGCAACTCTAGATTGCTTTGAGGACATACTGTCGGCAAGCTGATTTGTCCACAGAATAATGGAATTCACGAACACGTGAAGTGGGAGATTGACTGAGTTAATCAGCTGAATCTGTTCTCTGTGACAGTCAAAATATCGTTCAAAAATCTGATCAGCGTCAGAGTACGACACATTTGCCCTCTGCTGCAGAGACGCAATAAGTTCATTTCGATTCTTCTGAGTGATCTCAGAGTAATGGGGCACAACCGCAGTGTACACTAGAGAGCCATCAATCTCTAGTAAACGTAATACTTACTTTCCATGACACTTCTTAAACTTTTTCCCACTACCACAGGGGCAGAGATCATTACGACCAATCTTTGCCTGCGCAACTCCAGGAGATTCTACTTTATGATCCTCTTTTACTGCAGACAATGCTGCTGCTAGATCAGAGGTAGATCCCTTGGTGGATTTTGGTGCTGTTTTTTGATTTGACTGTTTTTGTCCATTCCCTGAAAAGGTATGGGTGGCAGTAGCAGTGCCCACCGATACAGCATCATGCCGGGTGATGAGTTGACTACTGGGAATGGAAACCGGTTGCGGTGTTGAGCCGGAGACATGGACACGGAATATCTTTCGAGCGATATTGGCATCGATCGTTGCAATCAATTTCTCAAACATCTCATAAGCTTCCTTTTTGTAGGCAGCTTGGGATGCTTGTTTATCACCACGTAACCAAATTCCTTCACGCAATGTTTCCATTGCATCCAGATGATCCATCCAATGTTCATCAATGGTCTGCAGGATGGTATAGCTTTCGATATCGCGCATCAAGGTTTTCCCTACCACTTCTTCACGTCGATCATAGGTTGAGTGGGCAATATTTTGTAATACCTCGATTAAATGCGACGTTTCCTTACTGTCCTTTAGCTGATTGCGCAGTTCTACTTGGGAAGCATCATCGAACGGAATGACTGCGATGAATTCTTTTACGATGGCATCAATTTCATCATCCGAAAAGTTCTCAGGTGCACGACCGACAACCATTGATTCAATTTCCTTATCGATGATCGACAAGATTTGAACCTTGGATGGTGGCAACTCGCCTTCTTGAGAGTGCGGAAGACTGAGTAACTCTAAAAGTTTTCGTCGACGTCGATAGATGACTTCACGCTGCTTGTTCATGACGTCATCAAGTTCAACCAATCGTTTTCGTTGATCAAAGAAAAAACCTTCCACTTTAATTTGTGCTTGTTCGATTGCTCGGCCGACCATTCCGGCTTCAATAGGTTGGTTCTCATCCATTTTGAGAGCAGACATTAAGTTTGAAATTTTATCGCCACCAAAGATTCGCATGATTTCATCTTCTAATGAAATGTAGAATCGGGATGATCCAGGATCTCCCTGACGACCAGCACGACCACGAAGCTGATTATCAATACGACGTGATTCGTGACGTTCAGTTCCCAGCACATGGAGTCCGCCGGATGCAACAACATCCTCATGTCGCTTCTGCCATTCTTTCACCGCTTTCTTGTACTCTGCAGCTGTTTTGAAATCACGTAGTTCAGGTTTTGCACCACCTAAAATGATGTCGACACCACGTCCAGCAATGTTGGTGGCAACGGTCACGGCACCAGGTCGACCTGCATCTGCGATGATGAATGCTTCCTTCTCATGGTTCTTTGCATTCAAAACTTGGTGTGGAATACTTTTGTGGACTAACAAATCCGAAATGAGCTGATTGATTTCGATGGAGCGCGTTCCGAGAAGCACTGGCTGGCCACGTTTGTGATAACTTTCTACTTCATCCACAATGGCTGCATACTTACCTTGGGTATTTTTATACACAATGTCCGAGTGATCCTGTCGCACAACAGGACGATGGGTTGGAATTGGAAACACATCTATTTTGTAGATTTTGTTAAACTCTTCACTTTCCGTTACTGCAGTTCCTGACATTCCAGAAAGCTTTTCATAGAGTCTAAAATAATTTTGCAGTGAGATGGTAGCTAAAGTTCGAGACTCTTGCTGAATCTTTACGTTTTCTTTCGCTTCGATCGCTTGGTGTAATCCGTCAGAGTATCGTCGACCATACATTAATCGGCCGGTGTGTTCATCTACGATAATTACTTCTCCATCACGCACAATATATTCTTTGTCGCGATGAAAGAGCGCATGTGCTTTTAATGCAGCTTCAATGTGATGAATGGTATCGAAACTCTCTTCATACAAGTTTTGGACATCCAGTTTCTTTTCAACACGCTTGATTCCCATGTCAGTTAACACGACGCTTCGCATCTTCTCATCGATTTTGTAATCAGTATCTTTCGTAAGAATGGTAATTAACTTTGCGAAGTCATAGTACTTTGTTGTTGGTTCCGTATCCGGAGCAGAAATAATCAATGGTGTACGTGCTTCGTCGATTAAAATCGAGTCCGCTTCGTCCACAATGGCGAAGTGATGACCACGCTGAACCACATCAACTAACTTCTGTGCCATGTTGTCACGCAGATAATCAAACCCAAACTCATTATTTGTTCCATAGGTGACGTCCGCAGCATACGCTTCTTTACGTGGGATGATTCGGAAATGCTCTAAACGATCATCGCCTTTTTCCTCTCCGCGAAACGACGGGTCATACAAGAATGCTTTGTCGTGAATAATAACAGCAACCGACACTCCAAGAAGGTGATAAATCGGTCCCATCCACCCAGCACCTAGCTGAGCAAGATAATCGTTCACAGTAACGAGATGAGCACCTTTGCCAGTCAGAGAATTCAGGAATAAAGGGAGAGTTGCAGATAAGGTCTTTCCTTCACCGGTTTTTTGCTCCGCAATCTTTCCTTCATGGAATGCAATACCAGCCATTAGCTGCACATCATAGTGCTGCATACCAATGGTTCGCTTGGCTGCTTCACGTACTAAGGCAAAACTTTCAGGTAAGACTGCATCTAGTGATTCCCCTTTGCGGAGTCGATCACGAAGCTTTTGTGTTCGCTTGGCAAGATCCTCATCATCTAGTTTTTCTAGCTTTGCATCAAAGGAGTGAATTTGTTGTACGATCGTCTGGTATCTATCAAGTGTTTTTCGTTGTGGATTTAAAAACTTCGAAAGTATTTTAAACATACGTGTTC
>JAGOVC010000021.1 GCA_018060955.1 Candidatus Woesebacteria bacterium
GCATCTTTACCCACCAATTTGAGTGTACGTCCAGCTGTAGAATTCCAGTCACCTTAACAGCGACCGATGTTACTGGACAGGTTTCAGTTGAAAACCCCCACGCAACCCTCTATATTGTAAAAGAGTAAAGGATATCTTATGACGCATGCCAAACGATCTTCCGGATTCACCCTTCTTGAACTATTGGTGGTTATTTCGATCATTGCCATCTTGGTTGGCTTAACAACTGCCAGCTTCTCAACTGCCCAGCGCAAAGCTCGGGATTCCAAACGTCGTGGTGATGTTAAAGCCATGCAAAATGCTTTCGAACAGTACTACTCTGGAAACAATGGTGCCTATGGCGCAAGTTGTGCCACAATGACCTCTATTGGAGGTTCAACATTGCTTCCCAATGGTTTGCCAAAAGATCCCAAAACTGGGCTAGACTATACCTGCACTGTCACGGCTGCGACAAACAGTTACTGTATCTGTTCGACCTTAGAAGGCGGCGGCGGGAATGCCACCAACACCAGCTGTACCATGGGTACCGGAACAAATTATTGTTTAACGAATTTGCAATAATATGATCACCACAAAACAACACGGATTCACCATGATCGAACTACTCGTTGCCGCAACCATCCTTGCGGTGCTTGCAACCATTGGAGTTGTGAGCTTTCGAAGTGCCGCAATACGTGCACGTGATGGTAAACGACAAGCCGATTTAAGCCAGGTTCGATCAGGACTGGAACTCTGGCGTTCTGCGCCGGGAAATACCCGCTATCCCAACACCAACTATGAGGGGGTTTTAACAAGTCTGGGTGCCGGTAGTTATCTCTCGGAGCCCTACCCTCGAGATCCTAAAAATGATGCAACCTACTTTTACCAATACGCAGCCACGAACGCCCAAGCAGGCTACTGTCTGTGCGCCCGTCTAGAGTCTGGTGGCGGCAATAGCAGTACCAGTAGCTGCTCTTTTGGAACTGGAAACTTTTATTGTCTGCGAAATCCATAAGCTCGATAGACTGATCCCTTCTAGTAATACCATGCATGAATTTGATAGAGTGAATCTATGCTGACTGCATCATCGCTTGGCTTTACCCTCATTGAATTGATAGTTTCTGTTACCATCATGGGTTTAGTCATGGGTGGTGGAATTGCAGGTTACCGGAATTTTAATGAACGACAGCAATTAATTACCACCGGAAAAGAAGTCCTGGTTGCTCTCCGCAAAACCCAGACGGATGCGGTCGCTGGTGTGAAGTCTACCAATTGTGCCAATCGCACCTTGGTTTCTAACACTTTTAGTTTCTCGGGTTCCGCGTACAACATTGTCGAAACCTGTCGACAAGGTGGAACGACCTATCCGTTCACAACACGAACAGAACAACTATCTCCCGGAATAGAAATTCTGATTGACCAAGGTTCCGTAATCTTTTACGGTCAGTATGGTGGCGTAGCCTCCCCAGTCCAAATCACTATTCGTAAAGTCGGTACCACGGCACCCATCTATCGCATCAATGTGAATTCTCAAGGAACGGTGGAAGACATCGGACTACAATAACTATGAGACTACAAAGTCAAGCAGGCCAAACACTCATTGAAATCATTATCGCTGTAGGGTTAGTCGTCTTGGTGCTTACCTCCATTTCTGCAGGTGTGGCAATCAGTGTGCGCAATAACCGTCATGCAAAGAGTATGGAAGAAGCTAAACAGTATGCGCGGGAAGGGTCTGAATGGCTTCGTCGGATGCGTGATCAACTAGGATGGGATTCGTTTGCTCAAGCAGTTCGGGCAGATGGAGCATCCATCACGTACTGTCTCCCTGCTCTCCCTCAAACTGGCGCTGCGTTCATTGCGCTAAGCAATCAAACATGTACCACTTCACAAGTCATTTCTGGAACGGTCTTTAATCGCTCGATGGCAGTAACGACGAGTGCGGGAGCGATCCCTGACACGGTTACGGCAGTGATTTCTGTAAGCTGGAGCGATGGAGGAAAACAATTCGCATCACAATCAACCTTAACGTTACGTCGCTGGCGATAACAACTATGAAACACCATTCAAACGCTGGGTATACGCTCATTGAATTACTGACGGTGGTAGCACTCTCTAGTTTGCTGTTAATTACGGTGACCTCGCTCTTTTTTACCACTATGCTCGGAGGTGGGAAAACTGCTTCTGGAGAATATACCAAACAAGCAGGAAATTATGCCTTAGGTCAAATGACCTACATGATTCGAAACAGCCGAAAGCTCGTTCCTAACTCCGATCCCACACCCGTAATCTGTCAAACTGGGATGCAGTCACTTGGCGTGTTATCCCAAGACAATAACACAACGATTTTCTCTCTCGACAGTAATCGCATAGCAAGTAACAGTGGAAAATATCTGCTGCCTGCAGATGTTTCCGTAGTTACTGGTTCCTTGCGCTTTGACTGTAATCCGACAAGTTACGGAACCTCCTCTTGGGATGGATCGCTTCCTAGTGTAACGATCTCGTTTTCACTGCGTAAAGGTACGGTTGGGGTAGATCAAGAACGCGATATTGTTGAACTTCCCTTTCAATCGAGTGTGACCTTGCGAAACTACTAAATCCTGCCCGTTGCCGTACTTGATTCTGCGGGGAGTACCTGCGTAGAATGAAGTATATGAGATCTTCGAGTGGCCAGATCGGTATCATCCTCTTATTAGTGACCGTTGTGATGTTGACGGTTGGAATCTCCGTCGTGTCCCAAACAACGAGTGATGTGGATATTTCCGTGACGAATGAAAGTGCAAACCAGGCATTAGATGCAGCAGAGAGTGGCGTTGAAAATGCTTTGGGAAGTGATTTGAATTCCTACACCGGAGCAAACACGACTGTTGGTGACATCAACGTCAATACGAATGTGGTCAAAGCTACCGTGCTTGAGTCTGTCGTTGAACAAGGATATGCGGTTGGTGTGGACGTCTCCACTGCAGATAAGTCCCAACCGTTAATCATAAATTGGGCAAAAAGTTCCACTCCTAGTCAACAAGCTTCCATCGTTGTTTCGGTATTTTCAAACACAGCTCCCTATGTTCGCAGATTCTATATTGGTCTAGCTAATGCGACAGCAGATAGCAACCGTAATCAACGAGATGGATTTGCAAATGCCCTGACTACCGCCGACTCGGGGTATTCGTTGCGAACGGATATCGCACTCCAGGCCAGTGATTATTTAATTCGAATTCGTCCCTTATATGCGGCTGCCGAACTACGTGTGCGTGGATCGAATTTACCCACCCAACAGTACGTCGTCGTTTCCACGGCGCAAAATACAACCACCAAAGAAACGAAAGCAGTACAAGTGGAGAGAGGTATCCCGGTTCCTCCCTCTGTCTTTGATTATGTTCTGTATGCCGGAGGTTCCATTACACCTTAATAAAGGACATTATGAATGCGGTTGGATTTGATCTTGGTTCGTACAGTCTCAAGGTAGCGGAAGTCGCAGGCGATGGTCGACGTGTTCGACCAATCAAGTTGCATCAGTTTACTCATCCGTTTGGCGTCATGCTTCCCGCCGATTCTGGTCAGATGCAGCAGATGGCTAGCATGATCAAACAAATCTTTATTGATAAGAAAATTCCTTTTTCAAATGTACGTGCAGCCCTGCCAGAGAGCGTAGTCTCCACAAAAATTATCTCCACTCCTTCTCTCTCTGATGCAGAATTAGCCTCCGCCATTGATTGGCTCGCCGAGCAGCATATCGCTATTCCGTTGGAAGAATTAAAGTTGGAATATGAAGTTCTCTATCGTCCAGACAAATCAAGTAAAAATGAAAACATGCGCGTGATGCTGATTGGGGTTCCTAAAGCAGTGATTGAGTCCTACTTAACCCTGTTTGGATACATGGAGATTGAACCGGTCCTTCTGGAGACACAAGTGCTTTCCATTCTTCGATCGACCTTGACGGAAAGTATGCCAACGACGCTGGTAGTCCATATGGGCGCCTCAGCGACAGATTTCTTTATTGTGCATGAGGGTGAAATCGTCTTTGTCTATACGTTTACTAATGGTGGCAGATTACTCACCCGTTCAATTGAACGTGGTTTGAATGTTGATGCCAAGCAAGCAGAAGAATACAAAATGACATATGGAGTAGATCCGCAATTCCTAGAAGGTCGTCTCGTTGCGATCCTAAATCCGGTCTTACAACTGTTCAAGATAGAGATTCAAAAGGCCATGCAGTATTTTACAGGCCAGTTTGGAACGCAGTCTGTCAAACGAGTCGTACTTTCCGGTGGTGGCGCGCACATGCCTGGACTGATCACGCATTTAGCATCGCAGTTAAATGTGGAGTGTACCCTGGCTCGACCCTTTGCCCATTTTGAGACAGATACAAAGATGCAATTACCCATGGAGTCTGAAGCCTCCTTTAGTGTCGCTTGCGGATTGGCATTTCGAACTTTTTAACAGCTATGGCTACCACACAAGGAATCAATTTTTTACGGGAGCGTGTCCGTCTACAAGAGGCGGTGGTGGCTTCTGATAAACGGTTGATGTTCTACACGTCCATCGCGTTGGGAATCTTTATGACCGTGGTCGTGGGAATTGGCGCCTACCGATTCTACTTAGGGCAGCGGGTAGAAAGTATCGATGCGGCGATTGAGACGCAGCAATCTCGCCTGTTACAACTCGAACCAGTCAAGCAGTTACTAGCGGAGCGTAACACGTTATTGTCGACCACAGAGGACGTCTTGGCAAAACGAGGAAAAGGATGGGAAGCAATTGACTACCTGTATTCAATTTTGCCTACTGGTTCTTCTGTTGATGCAATTCACCTGTTGGCAGTCGATAATCTCATGGAGTTTAGAGTAATTGCCAACGATGTATTTGCCTATAAACAACTCTCGGAAGTGATTCAGTCGCAAGCAGTTGCTCAAAGCGGATACAACCCAAGTATGGGAAGCTTGAGCCGCGATAAGACCGGTAAGTACGCACTCAATGTCAAGTTGTCGGTGCTAGCGCAGGAGGAGGCTCCTGCCCCAGTACAGCCGTCTGATGTAATAGAGGAAATTGAATAATTGACCGTATGGCGAACTCATCATTTCTCACTGGCGCATCTTCCATTAATACAAAAGCAATTCTTGCGTCTGCGCGTAAACGACGATTTTTCACGATTTCCATTATCTCTTGGCTTACCATCGCAGTGCTTGCTGTTGTCGTATTGTTGCCTGCCGTGCAGTCGATTCTGACCTCGATGTCTGAGCTGACAACCAAACAGGATGAGTTAACGACCCTTCGAACACAAGTAGACGCACTATCCTCTGTTGATGAGACACTCGAGCGTCAGCGCATTGCAATTTTGCAAGCCGCACTGCCCGCAGAGAAGCCCGTGCTGCCGCTTCTATATTCATTGGATAAGTTAGCAATTCAATCCCAAGTTGGAATCTCTAACTTTCAGGTTAGTCCTGGAGAGCTGTCCTCGTTAACTAAAGAAGGAGCGCGTACCGAATCAACACTAGCACCCGGAGTATTTTCGCTGCCATTACAGATGCAAGTTACGGGAACATTTATGAATTTAAACAGCTTCTTTAAACAGCTGGACACGATTGTTCCACTTGTTCGAATCACAACCATAGAGTTTGAGGGGGCAGATGCATCGGCGCTTCAAAGTGCAACCGCATCCGAGTCCGCAATGTACCAGGCAAATGTCACGATGGAGTCACTCTTTGTCTCCATTTCCCCGTCGACTTCCGGTACGATTGAGTCGAGTTTGCGACCTGAACATGTGGAGCTATTAGAACGCCTGACAGCAGCATATTCCGAGCGTCAGACCGATGTAGCACTCCAAAGCGTAGCAATCTCCACCGGATCGGCAACACGAAATATTTTCAGTCAGTAACTAAAAAAACTTGAAGGATTAAGACTCAACCACTACGGGTTGTTCGTCATCGGCAACTTTGATGATGACATGGCGCTGTTCTTTGACGGCGCGAACTTTTGCCAAGGTACGAATCGCATGGATAATTTTGCCGTTTTTCCCAATAATGCGACCTGTGTCTTCTGGAGCTACTTTGAGAAGGTACACTTGTGTATCTCCATCTTCCACCATTTCAACAGAAACGGAGTCTGGGTTATTTACGAGATGGATGAGGATAAATTCGAGTAAGCTTTTCATGCGACCTTTTGAGAACGAATGTAGAGGCGTGCAACGGTTTCTGTTGGTTGTGCACCTTTACTAATCCAGGTATCGTATTTTGCTTTATCGAGGACCAATTCCTTCGTGAGTGGACTGTAATGTCCAATCATTTCGATGTATTCACCATCGCGTTTGGTTTTAGCTTCGATCGCAACGATACGAAAGTGTGGCTGATGTTTTTTCCCTGTTCGAGAAAGTTTAAGTTTGACCATAACTGTAGTTCCTAAAAACTTGAACTGAAAGTATATCAATTATTCCCGAGTTTCTCAAGAGCAAGCTTGGCTGCTTCTTGGGAAGCATCTTGCTTGCTTTTCCCTACTCCAGAGCCGATGGCTTCTCCATCGATACGGACTTCCACGGTAAACGTCTTGAGGTGATCAGGTCCTGTTTCATTCACAGTGACATAGATTGGAGTGGATTTCCCTTGTGCCTGTACCAGTTCTTGCAGGGTAGTTTTATAGTCCTTATACGTCTCATCTTTGAGGATTTGGTCAAATCGAGGGAATAACGCATCCTGTAAAAACGTCACACAGACATCAAATCCTTGATCCAGGTAGAGCGCACCTAATACTGCTTCAAAGGTGTCGGCGAGTAAGCTGGGATTCTCTCGACCGCCGGAACGCTCTTCCCCTTTGCTCATTTTGAGTTCTTGATCTAACCCGAGCTCTTTGGCAACTTGTGCAAGCGTCACTGTTTTGACCAAGGCAGCGCGATAGGAGGTCATCACACCTTCATTTGCGTTTGGATAGGCCGCATAGAGGAACTGGGTTGTCGCTAGTTCTAGCACGGCATCCCCTAAAAACTCCAAGCGTTCGTTGGATTCGGTACTATCAGTTTCGTTTAAAAAAGATCGATGCACTAACGCGGTTTGGTAAAGATCTTCGGATTGAAACACAGGTAACATACGTTATGCGAGCGCTAGGCGAGTTCATCTTCAATGTATTCAGCCAAAATGCCGATAGTTGGGTATTCTTCTAAATCTTTGACGGAAATTGGGTATTCAATTTGCTGCTTAACTCGAGCAAAGAATTCAGCAATTTCAACCGGACTCATGGAGAGTTCATCAAATTCCATTCCAGGGCTAATGTCTTCAGGATCAACACCTGTTACTTCTGAGATCATCGCTTGAAGTTTTAAAAACATTGGGTTTAAGGTCGGTCGTTTGTCAGTCATAAAGCACCTGCGATTTTGCTTAACACGGCATTTACAAATTTACTCGAATGATCAGAGCCAAATTCTTTGGCGATTTCAATGGCTTCATCAATGATGATTGCCGGCTTATTATCTTTCTGTAGTAATTCAAACACTCCTAGACGTAAGATTGCAAGATCAATTTTGTTCATGTCCGCAATAGACCATTCTGTTGCGAATGCTTTGATCTGTTCGTCAAGTTGAGTAACTTGGGCAACGATTGCCTCAATCTCCGCCGTAACCACCCCAGAAAAACTGTAGGTATACAGCATTTTAACTTGGGAGATTCGGTGAAGATGGCGAGGGTCATGAGATGTTTTCATCGTGCCCTCTTTCCCCTATTACGAATTAACTTGTTTCTTTGCTTGTTTACGCGCTCGCTTACCAATTAATCCGTTGATCGCTTTAGCAATCAATTGAATTTTTGGCTGGCCGGCTTGTCGACGTCCAGATCGATGCGTTGAGTGGCGTCGTTTTGTAAGTGGACCCATACGTTTCCTTTGGTAACTATGTACACTAGTAGTGTACTCGGAATCAATTTCGTCATGCAACCCCAATCACTGCACCACAATAATGGGGGCGACAAGCGTTTGTAACATAGGTAAGAAGGATTTGCAAGAGAGTCAAACAAGTAACTTTCAGATTTGGCATCTAAAAACTAGACAAGTTCCACCGTATCTTGATCCAAGTTAACCTTTAATGAAAGGAATTTGAAGTCACTACTGGTACGCATAGTAAGTAATACGTAATAGTGGTTATTTTTGAATGTCATCATGTACGTTGACGCTTTAAAGTACGGCACGAGGTCTGTCTTATTTTGGGTCATCCAGTCGTAGATTTTTGACATTACTTGAGTTTTAGGGTCTGCTTTTGCTTCTTGCCCGGTTAATTCTGACAGGAGTAAGCAAGCAAAGCGGTCTTCTGCATCTAGAACTCTGACATCTACGGAATTGAAAATGGGATCATTTTCTTGAATGCGCCGACCAATTGTCAACTCTGCTCCAGTTATCAGTGTATCTGCCGATCCCAGAAGTCCGATCGCAATGGGTAGAATTTGATTTAGAGTAGGGGCTTGCGGTAAGCCATATTCTTGATAGAGACTCAGAATATACGCATCCATAGTCGGGCGTGGAATATCGAATCCTGATGGTGAAGACATAAATCTCTCTTTCTATCAGATAGTATACATTCCAAATCAATAGCAATTGTACAGCATACAATTGGTTTAACTTTTCTTTGCGAGTTGCGATTGTGCTTCCTCCTTACACCACGAAATCATTTCCGTATCAAACCAACTGGCAAACCGCAAACTTCCAAATCCATGTTGTGCCATTCCCAAGAGTTCTCCAGATCCCCGATTACGCAGGTCATATTCTGCAAGTCCGTTTCCGTCATAGGTGCTGGCAAAGAACGCTAAGCGTTTTTGCATGGCTTCTTCTTGGTTTTCTGCATCGAGGGCAAACAAGGAATCCTCACTTGGGGCAGGCGGGGACGTGAATAGTAGACAATAAGCATCCTGCCCTCTTCTTCCGACCCGTCCACGGAGCTGATGTAATTGAGCCAGCCCAAACCGCTCTGCTCCTTCGATAAGGATGATATTGGCTTTGGGAAGATCCACACCGACTTCCACAACCGGGGTGGTCACGAGGATATCTGCTTTTCCGTCCATAAACTGGGCAAAGATCTCATCCTTCTCTTCAGCTGATTTTCTTCCATGCAGTAATCGAAGCCGAAGATCTGGAAAGAGTTCTTGTAAGGTCTCGAATTCCTTCGTAGCTGATTTAACGGTGGACAATGTGTCGACACTCGATTCTGAAATGAACGGACACACAATTAACGCTTGCCCGCTCGTTTCTTTAAGTGTTTTTGCAATCCATTGATAGGAGCTTTTACGCTTGGCAGCAGGAACTGCCCAAGTTTTGATATTTGAATTACTTTTGTGGGGAACAATGAAGCTCACATCCCGATCTGAGAGGGCGGTAAGCGCAACAGTCCGAGGGATCGGAGTTGCGGTCATCGATAAGTAGTGTGGCTTATTGCTCTTCGAAAAGAAGACTTCGCGCTGCGCGACACCAAAGCGATGCTCCTCATCAACGACAACGACAGTAGGATGCAACGTGTTTCCCGCCGCATGAAACAGTGCATGGGTCCCAACAAGAATTTGTGCTTCAGTATTCTTTTCTTTGCCGGTATACAACCCAATCGAAATTGATGGGGACGCAGACGCAAACAACTTTTGTAGGGTAGAGAAATGCTGAGAGGCTAAAATGTTGGTAGGACAGACTAAGGCTGATTGCTGACCATTGGTGGCAGCAACCCACAAGGCAAAAGCAGCAACTGTGGTTTTTCCGGATCCCACCTCACCTTGGAGTAAGCGATACATCGGGAAACTACGATCAAAATCCGCAGCAATTGCATGCAACGCATCTGCTTGCGTTGGGGTCAATGCATAGGGTAGGAACGAGGAAAACGTTTGCAACGCTGTTGCACTCACTGTTGCTCTAAAGGGAGTCTTTGTTTTTGCCTGCTCTGCTTTTTGTTTGAGAAGTTCTACGATCAAGGTATACATTTCATCCAGTGCGAGTCGACGCTTCCCTGCCTTGATAGCCGTTTCTGTTTGATCGATCGGAAGAGTGGTTGGTACATGTAATGCAGTGTATGCCGATGGGAGGTCCGGCAGTCCTACGCGCTGTGCAAACGCAAGTTGCTGTGCGGATTCCTCAATCGTTACTTCTGAGAGTACAGTGTGGATGAGTTTTCCTAAGTATTTTGAGTTAATACTTGCGGATTCGTGATAAACGGGCAGTACAGAACCAAATGGTGGTGCAGTGGATTGAAAAATAGGATTGGTTATAGTGGGTCGAGCGTTAAACCAGCCCACTTTCCCTCGAAAGTAATACGACTCCCCTACTTGTAGTGCGGAAAGGACATAATCCATGTGAAACCAGGTCAGTTCCATGGTTCCAGAGTCATCAGCGACCTTGACCTTGATCATGCGTTTGAATTTTAACTTTACTGGAGTTTTGGAGATAACTTGACCATAAATACAAGTCTTTTGATCAACAACAACACTCTTAATGGGAGTTAAGGGCTCTACCGGCTCGTAGCGAAATGGGATGTGGAAGAGTAAATCTTGGAGTGTGTGGATGCCCAGAAGCTCCAACTGCGTTGCTCGTGCAGGTCCCACTCCGGGGAGAAGCGTAACAGAGTCTTGTAAGGTAAGTGCCATGGCATCTAGTCTACCAAAGCGGCGCTAGTTCACAATGTCATCCTGTGTTAAATCAAAAATAAGAGCGTTTGAAAGATTCCACCAAAGACGAATATCACCATCACTGCCGCGATCACTATTTGAAAAACAACTCGAGTACGTTTTCCTAACATATTATCTCCTTATACTTTAGTGTTTGTAGCGTGATCATGCTACGAAGCTTATCGAATAAAACTGTCTTTTTCCTACTTTCAATGTTCCAGTAGTCAGGATTTTTTCTTGGGGATCTGTTTTCTTTTCTCCATCTAGTGACACCCCACCCTGTTCGATCAACCGTCGAACCTCGTTATTACTTAGTTCCGGTTGCGCTAACTTGATAATGTCCAAGAGTGAGCTTTCCTTAGGAACGGTTAATGCTGTGGCATCTCCAACTTCCTTATTCTGTACCGTGCTTTCAAAATGGGTTTGGGCACTCGCAGCTAATTCTTCTGAATGCAAACCGGAAGTAATCGTAAAGGCAAGTTTCTTTTTGTACTCCATGGGATTGGTTCCGGACTTCATTTCTTTTTCCATGGATTCAATTTCGACCGTTGGGACATCAGTTAACAAGCGGAAGTAGTCAACAATCACATCATCGGACACCGACATCAGTTTTCCGTACATATTGGTTGGATCTTCAGTGAGGGAAATAAAATTTCCAAATGATTTCCCCATCTTTCGACCGTCGGTCCCGTTAATGATCGGTGTGGTTAAGACCCATTTTTCATGATTGTTGTAGCTGCGTTGTAATTGTCTTCCCATCATCATGTTGAATGTCTGATCCGTTCCACCAATTTCCAAGTCCACATTCATTGCCACAGAGTCATAGCCTTGAAGCAAAGGGTACATGATTTCGTGTCCAAAGATGGGTAGGTTCTTTTTGAGTCTATCTTGGAACATGTCACGCTCAATGAGTTGCTGAACAGTAGTTTGAGCCATTAATTTGACGATGTCGGTGTAGGTTAGTTTGTCCAACCAGTCCCCGTTGCGAACAATAGTGATTTTGGAAAAGTCTAAGACTTTTTCTGCTTGGGATTTCCAGGAATTAAAGTTACTCTCGATTTGTTCATCGGTGAGCACCGGTCGACTGGAATCGCGTCCAGTAGGGTCACCAATACGAACAGTCCCGTTTCCAATCAATAAGATGACTTCATGCCCTGCCTGTGCAAACTGATTGAGCTTTCGTAAACCGACCGAATGACCGAGATGCAAAGAATTACCAGTTGGATCAATACCCATGAATACTTTAATGGGTTGAGACTTCATTTTTTTAAGTAGTGATGCTGAATCCGGCAGAACTTGCGCTACCCCACGGGTGAGTAGTTCTTCCTGATCGATTGATGGAGTGGATGACATACGTTTCCTTTCTTCTGATTGTATCGTAAATATTTTTAGTTTGTTAACAGTTCACAACTTGTACTAAAGACATAAAAAAACCCGCTGCTGCGGGGATTTGTGTCGACACGAACAATTACCCCTCACATTTGGTGATAGGTATAGTAATAAATAAAAGCGCGGGTCGACAGTTCCATAGTGGTAGTATACACTTTTCAAAATTCTAAATTCTATGACTCCATGACCGAACAGCATCAAAACACTCCGTCCGACAAACAACCCAACTCAATGTGGAAGTCTTTATTGCAGGGAATATTTTCCGGATTAGCTCGTAGAGAGACTGAATCGAAGTTTATGGACGAACAAGTAGCGATATCTGACAAAGTTGAGCAACATTTTAAGATGCTAGAAGCAAAGGCAAAACAGGCAGTGGGGACGTATTCAGTGGTTAGCGTCAGATATAATCAGTCTATGGAGCGTTATCGTATTAGAGCGATCATCCCGGTGGATGGGGAGTTAGTTGAATTGCCCTACGAAGTGTTAAAGCGAAACATAACTTGGATTGAAAAAGGTTCAGCAGCGCAGTCACTAACTATCTCAAATCATCACAGCTTTTCTGCAGAATTATGGGATGGGAAGTATCCGGATGGAGAACGGATTGTATTCTTCACACCCCCTAGAAACTGAGTCGTATAGACTTCTACTCTTAACTAACCGATGGCAATTCTTTCTCTTCCCCGTTCTCATTAACTTCACTTAAATACCCAGAAGGTGAGAAAAAACGATAAAACACTTGAAACTCCGGATGAAAACGCATTTCCAGTAATAACTGTAGAGCTTTCTTTTCCTGTTCTCCCATCGCTCTTCCGGAGCCCACGAAGCCAAATAAAGACTGGCATCTATCCCATACCATCGCGTGAGCTTGCATGACTGTTACTGGGTTTGAGTGGATAACTCCAAGTTTTTTGAGAAATGCTTGGTCTTTGATCGGGGCTAGAAATTCTGGAGTGATGACGAGTAATCGAATCACTCGAAAGCCGACGGAATTGAGATCATCTGGGACTAGATGAGTTTTAATCGTTGCATGTATCTCTGGAGTATGGTCTTGCAGTCGTTCCTCTTCAACACCGTTGGTCGTGGATTTCTTCTTAGCTTTACTACGCCCTGCTAAGCGTTCAACAATTGAAAAGCCATTCTGTGCGTTAAAGCCGAACCCTCTCATTTGATCTCGTGACTGTGTAATACGAATTATTGCATCGGCAAGTTGAATACAATCATTCTCAATTTTTCTTATCCTGTCAGGATCTGTAATCTTTTCTCCAGTCGCAGGATCAGTCATCCATTGCTTGTAGGCCTCTTCAAGTGTATTCCCACTTGGAGCAGTAGCAATGATTTTCATGAATTCATCCAGGGGACCGGAATAGGTGAAATGGGAGAGTAATCCACCAGGAGTTAAACCTGCTGAGGACAGATGCAAGACTACCCACTGACCTGGGTTTTGATTTACGCTAAACGATTCTTCATACAATATTCGAACCAGATATCCTTCGTCGGATTCATACGGAAGATTCTCACGACGACCAACGATCTGTTGGGATTCCCAAATTTCCAGATCATCTGGATTGTTGCTGATTTGTGGCTTGGTAACCTTTTGTATTTGTTCGGCGCTGATGCCATAGTCGTCTTCCAGCATGGTTCGAAGTGGATCTGATTCAAAAGGATGCAGTGGAGGAGACTGCTGGAGTATTTCAACCGGATATTTTGCAGCGCGTGGATTTAAGTCAGCTGCTGTTATAACAAGCTTCTCAGCTTTAGGTTGTAAAGCTAGTACATCTTCACGTCTAATGACGATTTGTGGTCTCGGTTTTTCATCACCCATAGTTTGTGTGCCCAGGAGAGGGATCGAACCTCCACGCCCTT
>JAGOVC010000080.1 GCA_018060955.1 Candidatus Woesebacteria bacterium
TTGGAGAAATGCGGCATCTGACAAATCGGACAATAAAAGTTTGCAACTACTTCAGACATTTGCGTTATTGCACATCCACTGGTGTGTTAGTTTGTAGAACTGAAATCCATACCTGTCCACGTACAAATGGAACGGACTTCCCTTTTGTATCGGTAAAGGTAAGTCTGGAAGTTCGATCTTTCTTGCTCCAAGTTGCATCGACTCTCTTTCCATTCTGGAAGATGACTGCTTTTCCACTACCAGCGGTTTGATACCACATATGCTTGTGCACATCGACAGGTCCTTCTTCCTTGGTATAAAGAATCACAACATTCTTGGTTGCTAATTGTTTTCCATCATTTAAGTCCACGTGCTTCTCTCCGGCCATCGTTCGAAGATAGGTATTGCTTGTGGAATCATAATCCCATTGAACAGCGAATTGCTTAAAACCTTCCCAGAATTCGTAGGAAATCTTTTGGCTGGCTCCACTGGTCGCTGCGTCATCTGCAAAGGTCCATTTCACAAATCCTGTACTCCAATCTGTTCCCTTCTTATCCTTGTTGGTTAATCCACGTTTCGTGGCAGCAAACTCCCAAACACGACTGGTAGAAGATTCCATGGTGTGTTCTGTTGCTAAATCTTTTCCGGGAACCCGATTATAGTTGCGGGCGAAGACGGGATACGAGACTCCACGACCGTCAATATCATTGACCTGTGCCCAGCCATAGGTGGTAAGTTGTTCGAGAGCTTGAACACGCTTATCCGTTCCATCATTTCCGAAGTTGTTTGCTCCTCCGACGTGAACATAGAGAGGATTGTTGTAGTCACTTGCCCATTCAATAAAATAGGATCGCGCACTTCGTACAGGAGCAACGATGGTATCTTTTGCCTGTGCAGCACAATAGAACAGTCCCATAAAGCGGGTAATTCCACCTTCCGCAACAGCTTCATAGATGACATCTGCTTTCGAGAGTCCTGACTGTGGCCGTGCATCCATGTGGTTTTCGATCATGACTGCCAATGGGCGACGTTTTGCCCACGCTTCTGCTTCCGGTTTGGTAAACATGGCTCCGTTAATGGGACATTCTTCTGTTTTGGGTAATGAGGAGTCAACATTCACACCACCAGAGCTTTTAGGAACAGATGGAGAAATTAAGTTTGCCAGTCCTCCCCCGGCGCTTCCGGCTGGAGCCACTGCTCCATTCGCAAATGCCAATTTAAAGCCACCAAAGGCAATAGCCGAGGTAGCAATATAAAGGGCGACAAGAGTACCAATCTGTTTTGTCTGCATACTAATTCCTTGTATCAAAAAAACCAATACAGATCATGGTATCAAAGAGATTAAAAAAATAACAGTCCTTCTACCCTGTTTAGGGGACTAGTGGATCGTTACGGGATGGATTAAGATAAGTTTCACTATGGGAATTCAACGCCGCCATCAACTTGATGCAAGTCAACAAATCTCCGCTCTAGATCTTACCTACAAGCTGGATACCAAAGCCTTAAAGAAAAAACCATCGGAGTCTTTACCTGTTCCGACAAAGAGAAGTTTGCGTTTTGATCTCGTAAAAACGGCTCTAGTCGGAGTAATAATCGTTGGGATCATCTTGTTGATTGCGTGGAAACTATAATTTCCTTCGAAGAAAAACGTTAATTCATGCTCAATTTCTTGATGTATACTACTTTCATCTACAATAGCTAAACTATATGAACACAATAGTAAAAAAAAGAGGTTTAATTTTTGAAGTAGTATTTTGGATATCAGTACTCAGTAATGCATTTACCGCTTGGTCATATTTCTTTCAGCCTACTACCTTGAAGATAGCTCTACTTGCGTCGGGCGCTCCTACTTGGTTTTTTCACACCAGAATTTTTATTTCTGTTCTATTTTTAATTTCTCTTTTTGGAATTGCAAAATGGAAAAAATGGGGACTTTATGGATACCTTTTCACTCTTATTACCTCCATATCACTCACCATTCTTGGGACTGGGTTGAAATCTCCAATCTTTTTACTTTTTGCGATTGTTTTTAACTTTGTCGTGTACAAGTTTGTGATCAAGCCGGAGTTATCAAACTTTGAATAAATTTCATATAAACGATAAGTTTCTCATTGCTCATATTTCAGAAAAAACACCCGAGGAATATTGCCAGTCAAAGTTCATGCAGAATTAAGTACTCCATCCTCAAGAATGGTTACTCCATCAGCAAGTACTTTTGAACCTGAATGGCGCATGTCTTTTACGATGTCCATATGCACTCCAGAATGATTCTTGCCCCCTGCTTCAGTGAAGCTATCCCCAATCGCACAGTGAATCGTTCCTTCAATCTTTTCATCAAAGAGTGTGTTATTACAATACCGGGTAATTCCTGGATTCATTCCTATCGCAAATTCACCTAAGCGTTTGGCTCCGTCATCGGTAGAAAGGATGGCAAGTAACGTATCCTCATGTTTACTAGCCGTTGCTTTGGTGATCAAGCCATCCGTAAATTCGAGGCGAATATCCGTCATTTCTTTTCCAAAACGAAAGAGGGGGAAATCAAAGGTGATTACCCCGTTGACTGACGTTTCAACTGGAGAGGTAAAGACCTCTCCGGCTGGCATATTACAGTCACCCATATCCGGAATAAAGGTTCGATCCGTCGCGCTTAATGTCAGATGTGTATCTTTCCCTAACACTTCGATTTTCTTGGCATGGGAAAGCCGCTTTGCCAGCATCACAATGCGTTTGGATTCCTTCGCCCAGTCGCGCAAACACGCAGAGAAATAGAATTCTTCGAAATCATCCGTGCTCATCCCAGATTCTTGGGCGAGTGCCGGCGTTGGTACCCAGGTTAACACCCAGCGTTTTGAGAGAATAACCTTTTTTACCGGCTGCTTGATCTTTTGCATCTGCAAGATCTTTTTGGGATCGGCTGCTACTAACGCACGGGTGTTCTCTTCTCCGACCAACGTGATGATACAGTCCGCCCACTGTGCTAAGAACAAATCGATCGTGGGGTCTTTTTCTAAATGCGCATGACTTGCAGTCGAGAAGAAGAATGGCGACAAACTTTCATCGGCAATATCTAAATACGGATGCCCGCCGACTTCTAACACTTTTTTAAAGACCGAGCGAGCATATGGCAACGCAGCCACTCCAACACAACGGATCCATACTTGATCACCTTGTTGTACCTTTGTGCTATACGACACTAAAAGGGTTGAGAGTTTATCGATTCGAGGGTCTGCCATCAGAGTTGCTTTCTATACCAAGATGAAAATGCTTCCATTGCTTTGTGACGATGGCTCAATGTATTTTTGATGTCACTTCCAAGTTCTCCAAACGACTGCGTGTATCCAGTGGGAATAAAAATGGGATCATACCCAAATCCTTGCGAGCCAGTAATTTCAAAACCAATACTCCCCTCACAGCTTCCCCGAAAGGTAGAAGGTTCTCCGTGTAGTGGAACATAAGCAAGCGCACAGACAAAACGTGCTTGACGGTCCATTACCCCTTCCAGTTCTTGCAGAATTTTGTTGCTGCGATCCGCATCTGACCCTTCAATATAACGTGCAGAATAAATTCCCGGTCTTTTCTCCAAGGCATCGACTTCCAGTCCTAAGTCATCCGCAAGACATGGCAAACCAGAGTGCTTGGAATAGTATTGTGCTTTCAAG
>JAGOVC010000022.1 GCA_018060955.1 Candidatus Woesebacteria bacterium
ATCTCGGGATACATGGATGGAAATGCACACACCGTTTATTTTGTAGCCACTGATCCATATGGAAATACAGGCACTGAAAGTTTCAATTTCACCTACATTGAACAAGATCTTACTGCTCCAAGTTTCAACTTTACTAGCACTGTTACAGGAATAACCGATCTTCCGATTACATTCGCAGGTAGTGCCACCGATAACGAAACTACGATCAGTAGTGTGCAGTATTCCCTAGATGGGGCTGAGCGACAATGGATATTTCCCATTGCAGAGACTTCAACAAACAATGTAAAGAATTTTTCAGTAGAGTTCAGTGATTTAACTGATGGGGAACATACTCTTGTCTTTTATGCAACGAACGAACTTGAATTAGAAACAACATCGTCTACCTACACCTTCACCGTGGACACAACTGCTCCTACCTGTACAGCTAGCTGGACGAATAAGGCATCGCCCTATTATTCAAAGAGCTTTACTTACACCAATGTTACCTGCACCGATGCGGTCGGAATTACTGATGCAGCATTTCGTGTCTACCATATTGTTCAAGGTGAACTTGAAGCCTATGCGGATAACCATCTTCCTGCTCCCAATGATTCAAGTTATGGTGGTACCTCAGAATCTTTCACTTTTACCGTTGATTTAACGAGTTTGGGTAATATCGACGGAATAACGAATATTGAATTTAAAACATGGGATGCAGCAGGAAACGTAAGTTATGACCTTGATCCTGTGGTAATGGAATCCACTGACAGCACGAATCCATCGGTACACCTCGATGAAGTACTGCCAGATGGGTTAACTGATACCACACCAACGATTACTGGAAGTTGCACCGATGATACGTATCGCGACACCAATTCTTTTATTTCATCACTGGAGTACAAAATTGATGATGGAAGTTTCGAATTAATCAGCTTACTTGATGAGGGTGAATATAATGATAGTTATACAGAGAACTATTCGGTTGAATTAGCAAGTCTTGCAGCAGGCTCACACACGGTAACAGTCCGTTGCACGGACGCTTCAACTCGAGTCTCGACGACATCTGATACGTTCTCCATAGAAAGCCCTGTTGATCCTGTTCCAGGTGAGTTCACTTTTTCCGAGGCATTTGATGACTATGACAACATGGATATTCCTGGCTCTAGTAACGTGATTTGGGGAAATGGGAAATTACGTCTAAAAGAAACAATATCGACTTCTCTTTCTGTTATTCATAGTGCGGACAAATGCAGTCGGTATGCCGATGATTGTCGAGGCGACTGGGGAGTAAAACCAGATCCTGCGGACGCAAATGTCGTTTGGTATATGCAAGGTGGAAAATTCTTTACCTATAACACACAAACAGCTGTGAATACACAGTTTGACTATCCCACTCAATACAGCATCTCTGCATTATCAGGTCAGATCAATGGATGGGAAATCGGTATCCATAATGGCAAAAAGTATTTTGTCGCTGGAGATGACTATTCCATGGTCATCATTAATATCACGGATGGAGTCGGGTATCGTAATACAAGTTTTGGAATCGCATTTTATTCCTTTGAATTAGATTTTGATCGTGGTCAAATGGGGGCATATGTCGTTGTCACTGCCAATGGGGGTAATTCCTCATTAGCCTATTTAAATTTTAGCGACACGACGGATCCCGTTGATGACATACTCACTAGAGTTCCATTAAGCAAAATCAATTCAACCAGCCTCTTTGTCCCCTTCTTAGATGAAAGTCAAAATGCCGTATATATTGGCGCATCAAGCGATGGTATCTACAAATTCAATGATAATGATGTACCGTCCGATACCGCAAGCTATGTAGTAACGAAATATGACGGGTATTCCGAAGTGTATGATCACATGCTCCTTGACGATACCGGTCGTTTGATCTTCGGTACTTCGACAAATTCAAATGGAAAAGTGTATGTCGTCCTTGATGATAATGACACTCCCTTTAATGCTGCTGATGACACCATCCAGGAATTATCTCAACCGATTCAGTTGGGATACAAAGATGTTCGCGGCTTGCAGTACATCCAAGGACAGAATGGCGTTGGAGATCAACTTTTCATCGCCACATCGGAAGATAATCCCGTCTACTTAAACTTTAATGATACGTATACAAACCTCATAGATGACACCTTTATTGAACTTCCCACGGACAATGGAATTCGACCGAGTGGTTCTAATATTTATGTCACCGATTACAACACCATGTATGCGAACAACCCGCGACAAGGGTTCTACAAGGTGACCTTAACGCGCGGATGGGTCAGCTCGGGACAAGCAGTTGCACTACCAACGCGCCCTTCCCAACAATTAATCGTTGATAACTTTGTTGCCAATGCTAATGTCGCAGGAACTATTGCGCTAGGGGATACGCCAACGCAATCATATCTTGCTAGAGCCATGGATCGCTTGACACCGGATGTGTATGCAGCAGGAGAAGATGGGGTGCAGTATTTCGTGTCAACCGACGGTGGTGTTACTTGGTCACAAGTAAGCTTGAATGAGTTACAGCAACTTCAGCAAGAAGATTATCGAATTAAGTTTAAAATTGTCCTTTCCCCATCGGGTGGAGCAACCCCGGTGCTGGACTCCTATTCACTTTCGTATGCGGGGTATCCTACCTTAAGTGATGTAACTACTGTTGAAGATCTGACAGTTTCCTCATCCACCACCGCCACAACAACCGATACCTCCTTTTCCCTCACGGTGTCGGGCGTGGATACACTGGGGTATAAAGTTCCTACCTATTCTGGTTCGATTACCTTGAGTCTCATTGATACGAGCAACAACGCAGTAGTGTCGGGACTCAATCAATCTGCGATGAGTGTAACTGCTGGTTCATCCACGCTAACGGGTGTAGCGATCTCACGCTCAGGAAGCTACAAAATTCGTGTCACAGATGGCACCTTTACAACTGATTCTGCGACAATCACCATCACGGACTCCGCATCCTCACTTCCCTCCACTTCAGTAAACTTCTCTGCAGATAGCTATACGATTACCAAGGGTCAAAGCACTCGCTTACACTACAGCGGAAACAATGTGAAGTCATTCGTCTTAAAGCCTGGTGACATTGCTCTTTCTGGAACATCAGGATCCTATACGGTTTCTCCACAAACCACAACGCGTTATGAGTTAGTCGGTACCGGTGATTATGGAAGTGCGAGTAACACGATCACAATTGTTGTGGTTGAGTGTGGCACGGATTGCGATACGACAGATGACGCTTCCGTTGTAGGAAGTGTGGGAGAGTCGGCAGAACCTATTATCACGTTAACTCCTAATAGCACCATACTGAAAGGACAACGAGCGACAATTACGTGGTCGGTAACGGGAGCAGATGAAGTCTCTATTGATTACCTTCCCTATGCGGTATCGACGAGTGGAAGTTTTGATTTTTATCCAGAGAAGACAACAACGATCACCCTAACTGCTCGTAAAGGGAACCTGGAAACGACAAAACAGACTACCGTTACTGTGGTAGACGTTCCCCTACCTATTCAACAAATTGCGCGTGATATCCAACAAAACTCTCCGCTCCTAGGAGCATTCATCACGGCGGTAGTACAAGGAGCCCAGATTATCCCCAGATCAGCGCTGATGCTTCTGGTAGCGGCACAAGCATCGATTTCAACACTGCTGGTTATTTCCGTCGTTGCTCAGGGTGCAGGAAATCCATTGAATGGTCAGACGCTTGCGTCAATCTTTCGAGCAGCTGGATTTTTGCCATTTAGAAAACGTCAAGGTTTTGTCCATCAAACTAAAACTGGAAAACCGATTCCATTTGCAATCATCACGATCTTTGATGCAGCGCATAAACAATTAGGAACTCTCGTTTCGGATGTATTTGGCAGCTATCAGGAACCGTATTTGAGTCCAGGTGAATATCAAATGGAAGTTTCCCATGCTGAATTTAACTTCCCTACCAAATATGCACGGCCTCCGCATTTAACAATGAATGATTTTTACAAAGGTGAGATGTTACGGGTGCGTTCATCCAGACTCCCTCAGGCGATCATGTTTCCGTTGGATGCACAGAATTTAGTGTGGAACCTAAAAGTGTTCCGCTATCGATTAGCCCTTCTACTTTCACGAGTGTTAGTCGCATTGCAGTGGACATTATATCCGCTAAGTGCACTCGCACTACTTGCATCGATTACGCATCCCAATCTTTGGAACATCGCAACAGCGATCCTGTATGGGATTTTACTGGTGCTTAAACTGAAAGAACGCCTCACTCTACCAACAGTCCACGGTACGGTGAGTCTTATGACTGAAAACAAAGGAATTGGGAATGTATCGGTACTCCTTAATCAGGAAAACGGTGTACTGGTTGCCCTGACAAAAACAGATGCTGGTGGGAACTTTAGTTTCTATGTAAAACCTGGAACCTATGCGATTCAAGTACTCTCGGATTCCTATCGCTGGGTCGAAGGAGAATCGTTGGCATTAAACACGATCAAGGTAGCTGAAACTGGGACTGCAACAGCTGTAGAGTTTCATCTCCAAACTCACTCGCTGTTGTCTCCTGATAATGAGTTGGGAGATTAATTAAGTATGGAATACATTACATTCTTGATCATAAAGTCAATATTTTATGCATAGTGTTCACCCTCATTGTAGAGTAGCACTATTCTTTAAGGTATTCTTTATTGTTGATGAGATACCACGACCCTGGAGTTAACCATCCTTGAGAATTGTTCACACTGATCTCAGTAACAATAAATCTTCCTGTAGTTCCCAATTTTTCTCGAATAGCATTTGATATTTGATTAGAGTTTGCCATTGAAATAACATAGAATGCATTCGGCATATCATACCGCCATTTTTCTATCAGAGAAAGAGAATTGAGGCAGCTTGTCATCTGCTCCAAAGACCAAACGCTGTATGCAATAAGATATGCTTTTTTCACTTTAAACCTTTCATTTTTTGTTTTGGAACCGACGGCACTTCCTCGCCATTTATAATCTTCGGGGCTTCACCTTTTTGTCCCATTAAATGAATGCTATACGCACTCCATTCAGCTCCCTCAAGCAACGCGATGTCAGGGTGTTTAATAGAAAAATCCATAATTCTATTAAACCAATGTAAACATGCCAATAAAACAGTAATAATAGCAATTCCCCCGGCCCACCAAGGCGCTTTAATTACAAATGCTAAAGTAAGGAAAATAAAAAAAACAATGACTACTGAAGACTTTCCCATCACACCTTTACCGAACTTCAGGGTCCCACCGGCTTCAGTCACAGCGTGAAACACGCCTTGCATTTTATCCATATTTTAAATCCATATTCTCGAGATCAGAATTTGACGTTGAACGAATTTAACCTTATAAGAAACAATGTGACCCTCGTATCATGGAAACCAAACCTCGTGTTAACTGTCAAGGTCAAGTAATTTGACCTATTTGCCCCTAAATATAATACAACTCGGCTTCTACTAATCCCTAATAGTATTCGAATACTATTAATATTCAACTACCTATGGTAATGAAAATGAATTAGAATGAAAGTGGTAATATATGCCAATCAAGTATCCCTTGTACCAGCTAGATGACGGTTCCTTCGAAGACCTCGTCACATCGATATGTGAAGAAGTGCTGGGTATGGGTACTGTGAACTTCTCAGCGGGTAAAGATGGTGGAAGGGATGGAAAATTTGTAGGAGTCGCTGAAAAATTCCCTAGTGCGGTGTCTCCTTGGTCAGGTATTACAATCATTCAAGCAAAACATACATCAAATCCTGTAGCTAAGTGTAGTGATTCTGAATTTCAGAGCATTCTTTCAAAATCAATTCTACCAGCGCTAGCTGAATTAAAAACTGATGGTCAAGTAAATAATTACTTGTTATTCACAAACAGGAGGCTGTCTGGACTTTCAGAACCAAAGATAACAGATATTATCTCAACAGATATTGATGTAGAGAACAGAGTCCTAGGGGTTGAAAAAATCCAGAGTATTCTCGCAGGTCACCCTTCTATTGTAAAAAAACATGAGCTTGATAAATTTTTATTACCATTTGTTCTATACCCTGCTGATATACGAGATATTATTTTAGCCGTACATCAAAATAGCATACCTATTCAGAAAACGATCCAGGATTTACAGCAAGAATTTATTAAGCCAGATATTGAAGATAAAAATAACATTAACAAGTTAGGTGAAGACTATTTTAATTGGATGAAGCAAGATTCAATTTCATATTTTCAGCAAATAAAAGATTTTTTGTCAGATCCTAAGAATCAAGATTTTAAGGATATGTATGACAACGCAGTATCAGACATTCAATCAAAGGTGCTCATAAGTCAAGATAACTATGACTCGTTTGAATTGATACTGTCTGGAGTTCAAGATGTCATCGTAGGAAAAGAAACTGAAGGATTGAGACCACATAGGAAGAAAGTACGGCTACTACTTCACTACATGTATTTCAATTGTGACATAGGGAAAAAACTATGATTTTACTTCCAGATAAGCATACAGATATTAGATTATCGGTTTTTGTGGTTTCAGCAAAAATTGTTTCTATACTTAAAAGAAATGGAATTGCAAAATATCAGGACGTTCTTGACCAGCTAACAGAACAAATTAATGAAGACGTAAAATATGTTTATCCTCACTCTATTTTATTCTTATACACACTTAGCAAACTCAAGTATCACTCTGACATAGATTCGGTTGAACTAGTATGAAAATAAGAAAGATTTACTCAAATAAACCTTTCCATAACGCATTATTCAATGTGGGTTTGAACGTGGTTTTTGGCAAACCTACAAAAAAGAATAATTTCGATGAAGATACCCATAACCTAGGTAAAACAACACTTATATATTTAATTGATTTTTTACTGCTTAAAGAAATTGATAAAAATAGCATTTTTGTTCGAAATTCAACTACCCTGCAAGACTATGAGTTTTTTGCTGAATTTCAGGTATCCGAAGACAAGTTCTTTCTAATTCACAGAAGTATAAATAACTCTAGTAAAGTAGATATATTAATTACAAATAGTGAACAAGAATCTTTTGAAGAAGTTATTAGTTGGTCGCATACCCAAGTAGATATAAAAATCGCAAAGACAATACTTAATGATTTTATTTCTTTTGATGTGTTGTCAAAATGGGATTACAGAAAAGGTATAGGATATTTTCTGAGGACCCAGTCTGACTATGACAGTGTATTTCAACTAGATAAGTTCAGAGGCAAGCATCAAGATTGGAAACCTTTTCTTTTTGAATTATTAGGTTTTAGTTCCTCCCTACTTGAGGAGAACTATGAATTAGATACAAGAAAGAAACAACTTCGGGATTATGTAGCACTCGTAAACGAGCAGTTCATTTTAAAATCCAACGAAACAGATAAGCTAAGGGGCTTGCTCCAAATCAAGAAAGCAGAAGTTAGTGAAACTCAAAAGAAAATTGACAACTTTGAATTCTACGTTGAAGATCTTAAGTTAAATCGAGAACTGCTCAATAATCTTGATGAACAAATATCAATTGGTAATACTCAAAGATACAACTTAACGACTGAGCTTCACTCCATTAACAAGTCTCTTACTGATGACCACGACAGAGATTTTGATCTAACCAAAGTTCAGCAGCTTTATAGTGAAATCAACATAATATTTCCTGACGAATATCTTAAGACATTTGATGAACTCAAAGATTTCCAAAAAAAGTTAACTAAAGAGCGTAAAAAGTTTCTTGCAGAAAGAAAGAAAGAGTTAGAAGCAACCATTTCCGAATTAGAGTCTGAATTATCAAATCTTGATAGAAATAAATCAGAAATTCTTGAGGTACTTAAAGATAAAGATTCATATGATAAATTTAAGTTTTACCAAAAAAGTTTAGTAGAATCTGAAACTGAAGTTGTTAAACTGGAAGAGAAGTTAAAGAACATGATGAAGGTTAACGAGGTAGAAGACAAAATTGACACGATCACAGATCAAATTAAATCGCTTAAAACCCAAATTCAGGAAGAAATTGACAGTACTAATGCGATATATCAGTCAATTAGATTGAATTTTAATTCATTTGTAAAAGAAGTGCTTAATGTACCTGCAGTTATTTCTATAACTATCAATGGAAGTGGAAATGTTGATTTTGGAGCCGATGTTCAGAATCCATCTGACTTAGAAGTTACTTCTGAAGGCTATGGAACAACATATAGAAAAATTCTATGTGCACTTTTTGATCTGGCGATACTCACTACTTACAGTGACAAGAATTACTTCAAATTTGTTTATCACGATGGAGTACTAGAGGGTTTAGATAACAGAAAGAAAGTTAAGTTTATTTCTTTAGTTAGAAAAATTATTGCCCAGCACAACTTACAATACATCCTCTCGGTTATAGATTCTGATATTCCATTAGATTATCCTGAATTTGCAAACTTTTCTCAAAACGAAATTGTTATGTCACTTCACGATGAAGATGACAGCGGAAAGCTGTTTAAGATAAGCTTTTAAATTCAAAAACAGACTCAGGCTTACACCATATCAGAATATCTTTCCGAACCGTGGAATTATCCCCATTTTTCAAGCAAGTCGAGCTTGTCGAAGCTTCAAATAAGCAAAATGTGACCCCACCGAGATTCGAACTCGGGTTTACAGGATGAGAACCTGCTGTCCTAGGCCTCTAGACGATGGGGCCAACTAGAGAAGTACTTATTTTATCACGATCTTACCTAGTTCTTCTCCCTTTTGCTACACTTCAAGGTAGAATGAAGGTACTTCATGGTTAAACAATCAACATTCCTTCGAGTGATCTTTGTCTTAAGTCTTATTTTTGTGGATCTTCTCTTCATTCGAGACTATGTAAATGCATATAAGGAGCTACCCTTTCAGCTCAATCGACAGTTAGTCCACAACTTAATTCCCGGTATTCCTGCCCCAACACCGATTCCAGATCCTCCGTTTATCAATATCGAGATTTCAGAAGCAGACTGGCAAGGAAAAACCTTCATCGCCAAAGTAACCAATAACAACGAAGTGTCCGTCTTTAATACAGAGATCCGTGTTGGTGTTAGTCCGACAAAGGAACCATGGAATGAACTAAAAAAGCACTTCTTTTCCATTCCCGCTGCCTTAGCTCCCAATGAATCCATTTATTTCTCCAAAACGCTACCGGTAGAAACAAACGACTATTGGTGGTCGGTAGAGGTAGCCTCCACCGAACTCTATTCTGATCAACCTATAGCTGCAACACCGAGTGGATTAATCATCTCAAAGACAAAACCAAAGGCAGGAATCGCAGCAACGAAACGTGTAGTCCCTGCCGATACCGAACCTTGGGGAGTCGCTCGACAAATTGACGATGTAACCTGGACGATTAAAGTCAAAGAAGATGATCGAATGGCAACGCCGGAAGAAACCTTACTAGCACTCAACGAATATCGCAAACGACATGGTTCTGGAGAACTCACGTTTAACAGTGAGCTTGCCTCCTTTGCATCCGATCGAGCTCGCTATTTAAATTCCATTCAGTCTACGGATAAGCATGCAGGATTCCAAAAGTATATTGAGAGTGAAGACAACGTGCGAAAACTTGGCTTTGGCTCCTTGGGTGAAAACAGTGGGTATGGACACAAACTGATTGGGGTTCATCTGATTGAATGGATCTATGGGGGAGACCCACAACACAATGCCAATCAGTTAGATCGATCCTGGTCACATGTGGGAATCGGCATTGATGGCTTAGCCGTTGTTTTTATCTTCGGCGGCTCGAAGTTTTAATTCCAACTCTTTGAGTCGTTCGCGTTGCACTCGTGTCGGTCGAATGAAGGAGCGAACACTTTGTACCGTAGTGTAGGCATCCTCATAGGTCATTCCGGTACTCATGAGATAGGCGATCGCCATCGTTGGTCCCCGTCCTTCTCCTCCACGACAGTGGACATACACTTTTCCGCCGTTTGAAAGCTGCGTCGTCATGAAGGCTATTCCCTCCTCCAAATTCTCTAGTGATGGCGCATGGAGGTCTTTGGTAGGTAGATGCAAGTACGCTAATCCCAGTTTTTTCACCTTAGCTAGAAGTACTGGGGAAGTCGTGGTGCGCATGTTCACCACCGCGGTGAATTCTTGGGATTTCAAGCGATCGAGACCTGTATCCGAGTACTGCCCACCGACAAATAACTGTGGGGTAATTTCACTGCGTTTTTGACTGGGAAGACCAGTGATTTTCCGATAGCGATGATCTAAAAAGCGCTCCAGCTGAATGTGAAGAGACTTGGCCTTACTGTGGAGTAGCTCCATCAACGTTGTCATAGTAATATCGTAACTGCTTTCGGTAGAACTTGTATATCTAGTGTGGTCATCGGCACAATCTCATCATCCAGGAGCACCGTTTGCACTGGTTTCATCTTGACGATTACCGTACTGACTTTGAAGCGGCGTAAGGAGGGTGCTTTTTGTTGGGTTACACTCCCTTTAACCATGGATAAGAGTGATTTTAGATCCGCCTGAGTAATAACAATCACATCCAGCTTTCCATCATCGACCTTAGCATTTGGGACTAGTGACAGTCCGGAAACGCCTAAGTTCGCACTATTGGCAATCATCAGAGCAACTCCTTCAATCTCTTCTTCTTGATCATCCAGTTTTAGGGAATACAGACAAGAATTCGGTTTGGAAAGATGTTCGAGTGCGGAGACAATGTAGCCTAACGTTCCGAGATTTCGTTTGCGCGAACGCGTGGTGGTTTTGACCATATCTGCTAGGATGCCAGTACTCACCCGCAGAATAAAGGGCTTTGTATTACACAGCCCCATATCCAGCTCTCGTCGTGTCGGTTTCTTTTTTCCTAGTACTTTTATTGCTTCTGCTGGATCTAATGGGATGTTGAGTTCTTTGGCTAGCACATTCGCGGTTCCACCCGGCAAAATGACGAGCGGCATCTCTGTTTGACACAGAGCACGAGCCACTTCCATGATGGTCCCATCGCCGCCATAGACCACTACGGCATCTACCTTTTGGCGGAGTGCCTCTTTTGCGTGCGTATAGGATTCTTCGCTAGACCGTGATATTTTTATTTCCCACTCTAATCCATACCGTTTCATTGCGCGTGCAATGACGGGTAGAATGGGGTATAACGGTCCGGAAATCGGATTGATAATAAAAAAGACTGAGTGAAGCATTACTATCTCTTTACAGTATCTATGATTAGCATTTCAACAAAAACAGGTGATAAAGGTGAAAGTGGTCTTGCCAATGGGACACGAGTCGGCAAAGAAACACTCATCTTTGACGTGTTAGGAACCCTGGATGAGTTAAATTCTTGGATCGGGTTAAGCCTAACCTCGATTGATCCTTCCTTCAAGGAGCATCGCGATTTCTTGTTTCAAATTCAGGATACCTTATTTTATATCGGAGCCGAACTTGCGGCCTCTCCTACAGCACGGTTTGATCCGTCCCAGTTACAGATACTCGATGATCGGTGTGAGCAATTGCAGCACGCCATGGAAGAAAACTGGGTAACCAAATTTCTCTTACCAGGTGGAACAATTGCTGCCGCGCAGTTAGATGTCACCCGTTGTGTCTGTCGACGATTAGAGCGCTTACTCGTCTCCCTCCATCAAAAAGAGTCCCTACGATTGGAACTTCTAGCATATATTAATCGGCTGTCCGATTACTTGTATGTGCTTCGTTGCTTTCTCAACTTAGAGGCAAATTACAAAGAACATCCCTTTGATACTTCCTATTCGCCGTTCTTTAAGTAAGTAGCCCTTGCATTTTAAAGTCAATTTGACTACAACTAGTATCCACATCGGAACCATGTGTAAATCATGGACTGTGCCGCAACTGTAATCCTTTTTCCTAAAGGAAGTCAGGAACGATGTCCCGTATTTTCTATCCCCGAGCAGGGACAAAGAAAAGAGTTTTTGCCTCAACTTTTTCTTTGGATACCGACTTTCCTTTTTTTGCCACATCGCGTCGGTGCTTGCTTGGGAACACTATACTTGTATGTTCGCCGAGCAAGATCATCATCATCATGAATCGAAGGTTGTACCCTTCCCGGCAGAGCCTTCCCTGAACAGCTTTGTTTTCGGTGATTTCCGCCTCTCTGATTCCTATCGTGCACCACAGCCTCCTTGGTATCGAAGACTCGAAGAATGGAAAGAAAGTCTTAAAAAGAAGCCTCCAATTTCTCAACTTAATTTCTATCGGGAAGTTGAACACCTGTTAGAACACTCCCCTGAACACAATGCTGCGTTGATGGTGGACGCATTACTGGAAACCGCTTTGCATATGCTTTCGTTACGCCAAGAAATGACGGGTGAACGAGACTCTATTCAAATCGTGAATGCATTTTCTTTTGATAAATCTACGCATACTTTTGATTTTGAGGCCACCGCGCTGGAGAACAAGTTTGTTCAATTTCTTCCCCAAGTTCCCGCTTCCCATAAAGAAGGTTATCTAGAAGAGATTCAGCAAGTCCTCTTTCGTTTACGAACGCTCGGGAAAATTCTCTCTCCCGTTGATTTCTCATTACCAAAGCAGTTGATCCAAGATCAGTTACGATTCCTAGGATTTACACGTCAGCGCTTTCCGATTACCCCAGCTCTGTTACGCTACTTACCCCATTTGCGTAGCCAAATCCACTCTATTGAGAGTATTGAATCGGTTGTACGCGGAACATTAACAACTGAACTGTGGGTTGGACCACGGGGACTGACCATCGCCCCACCACATTGGTTGCATCAACAAGGAAAATCTTCCTTCTTATGGGCGAGTGATGTTGTCGTATCGTTAGAAGGAGATAGTCCCCAGACTGCTGTACTGGATCAAGGAAAGTTTAGTCACACGTCACTTCAAACACTTCTCCATGCAGTATCCGTCAACCAACCGGAAGCGAGAGTTTTTTCTAGCAACAAAGAAATATTAGAATGGATCACGATCCTCACCGACGTCGCCCATATCCCTGCTCCGGTTTTTTTGGATTACCTCATTGAGCAATCCGGAGAGTTCATTCCCGCTGGAACCTTTGATGAAAAAGTAACGATGGGAACACTTCCTATTGCTACTTTTCTTAGTGAGATTGAAAAAGTTTTTCAATTCGAATGGGAACGCTGTACCAGCGATCCACGATTCAAAGCCGGGTTAGAAGATCGATTGTTTGTGTTTGCAACATCCGTAAAACAACTCATCGCCGATAACTCCACAGTAGGATTAAAAGAACTGGGAGAAAACTATCGCAACGTCGCTTTTGCCGATTTACCGAATGCGACCGATGCGCTGTCATTCTTAGATCAGTTTCGACAAGTCGGACTCGTGCATAATCCGACAACTTTCTCCAAAGCTTTTGATTGGAGCATGATTGACTGTGTTGCGGGAACACCCGGGAGTCTTGCCCAACAACTTCAAGGGTTTCGACCGGATGTTTCCTCGGTTTCCGGACTACAATCACTCATGGGAAATGAAAAGTTATTAGAGCTGCAAAAAATGGAAGGCCGCAGTATTTCCAGTCGTTCTAAGTTTGAACGGTTATGTCGTCAGTTTAATAAAGATCCAAAGCGATTTCCAGCAGAGAACTGGGGACTGTGTCAGTGCTTATCCTGTGCAGCTTCAAAAAATGGCTTGAAAAATTATTTAGGTGAATGTGGCTGGTGTCTTTCGTGTGAGCTTAAAGATGATTATGGAATCCTCGGCGCACTCCCCGATATCGCCGCTGCACTTTCAAAAGACGGTGCAACCATAGCAGACAGCGAACATGGCGCCTTAGGACTTGGTAATTTCGTTGCAGGTCTTGCGAACCCAACGCTGTATCGTGATGTCTTTTTAATTGAACAAGTACTTACCTATCTACAGC
>JAGOVC010000004.1 GCA_018060955.1 Candidatus Woesebacteria bacterium
GATCCTCCGCCTAATCCGATCTCTAATAACTTTTTATCTCTTCCAATAAACGGACTGATTTTTGATACGGTTGAACGTGCTTTTTGCATTGCATATTCGTAGACAAGTTTCGAAAAAAAGTTTTTCGTTTGTCCCGTTTTACATGACACAGACGTTGATTTGGTGATGAACGGAATCGGCATGAACCACATCATACTGAATGATTTTTGGGAAATCTACTACTGGATTTTTTAGAGAATGAATTTATACTCAACACCTAATATCCCGGTGAGGATTTCTACCACCACAACGCCGTTATCATGGGTTGGGGTGGTAGTCTTGGTTTACACTACTTTTTCCTTTTTTTTGTTTCCTTGATCTTTCTATTCACGTGCTTGCACGATACAATGGCGCTATGAAATTACTCGTCACGCATCGTGGTCCGGATCTTGATGCAATCGCAAGTTTGTGGGTATTCAAACGTTTTCATACACAAGTGTATGGAGATGCAAAACTCTATTTTGTAAACGCAGGAGACTCTATTGATTTGCGCACTGCAGCAGATATGGGATTTGCCATTGAAGATGTGACGCATGTGGATACGGGACTGGGAGAATTTGATCATCATCAAGAAGATCGGGGAAAGAAACGAATCTGTGCCACAAGCTTAGTCATTGACTATGTCCAGTCCATACATCCGGAACTAGCTAAAGATAAAGCACTGGAGTACCTTTCAGAATTTGTCACCGCAATTGATCATTTCGAAGAACAACAATGGCCTAACGCCGCTGATCTAAAAAATCAGTTTATGATTCACAGTTTAATTGAAGGCATTCGCCGCAGTGGGCAAGCAGCAGACGATGAAGCAACCGCGCATTTTGGTTTTCTCTGTTTAGATGCTGCGTATGCTGGAATTCTTGAACAAATTCAAGCGCAAGAAGATTTGGATACAAAGAAACAAGAATTTTCGACCCCGTGGGGACCAGGAGTTGGAATTGAAAGTGCCAACGATGAAGTTGTAAAACTGGCACAAAAAAGTGGGTATGTTGTAGCTGTTCGTAAAGACCCAAACAAAGGGGACATTCGCATCAAAGCAGTTCCAGGGAAAGGAATTGATTTAACGCCAATTGAACGAAAAGTGCGACAAATGGATTCCGTAGGTCGCTGGTATTTTCATCCCGGGAAAACAATGTTATTAAATGGGTCAAGCAAAGATTCCAGTCGATTACCTAGTCCGTTGACCCTACAGCAAATTATGACGCTGTTTGAACAATTACCACAATAAGCTATAGTCAGACTATGTCACAATCCACCATTTTTACAAAAATCATCAACCGTGAAGTTCCGTCAACGATCCAGTATGAGGATGACGACTTTATTGCCTTTAATGATATCTATCCCCAGGCTCCCATTCATGTTTTAGTGGTCCCCAAAAAGCAATACAGCACACTTGAAGAAGTTTCACTCGAGGATGCAGCGTTTCATGCAAAGCTGCTCCAGACTGTGCGAAAAGTGGCCCAAAAACTCGGAATTGCCGAGAATTATAAGGTTTTGATGAATGTCGGACCCAAAATGCAGCTGGTTCCCCATATTCATGTTCATCTCATGGGAGGGTGGGAAAACCCCAGCCCATAAGGAAGAATACTTCCGGCTACTTGACTGAATGCACCGGTAGGAAAGATTACAGCTTTTAAGAGAGAGAATCGTACAGTATAATAGCTACTCTTACATTGAGTTTGACCCATTTGAGTCTACCCGTGAGAGGAGGTGTTCGTTCATGCCTACCATCGTAAAAGCAAAAAAAGATGAAAATACTGATAGTGTAATCCGCCGCTTTAAGAAGCGCGTACTCACCGACGATATTTTAAAGTTAGTGCAACGTAAAGAATTTTACTTTAAACCTGCATTAATTCGTAAAGAAAAGAAGAAAGAGCTCGCTAAAAAGCTAGCTCGAGAACGTCGTATACAAGCCAAAATGGGCTAGTATTTTTTCTTGAAACTTTAAAGAGACAGCTTTACCGCTGTCTCTTTTTGGATTATCAGCTTCTCGCACACTTCGTAACTAGCATTGCAATACTATGACCTGGTAAAATTCAATCATGTCGACCACAAAAAAAGCCATCCCATCGAGCATGGTAGGAAGTCTCTTCATCATCGCATCGGCTTTGGCATTTGGATCCTATGGAGTATTTTCTCGGTACCTAGAGAACTATGATGTTTTCTTTCAGACGTACGTGCGTTGCTTAATGGTTGCAGCAGTATTAGCTATCTTTGGAGTAGTAAAACATCAGTTTAAGCCCATTGCCAGAAAAGACTGGGGTTGGTTTGCCACGGTTCTTCTCTTTACCACATTCTGCATTGCACCCATTACGTATGCATACCGTTTTCTCACTTTAGGAGTTGCCTCCTTTTTGTTTTATAGTTCGGTAACCGTGTTTTCCTATCTTTTTGGATTTCTCTTTTTCAAAGAAAAATGGACACGAATAAAAATGCTGTCATTGGGTTTGTCGGTCCTAGGGATGTTACTTATTTTTTCACTTCAAACCTCAGCTGTTCTTTTAATTCCAGCGTTGCTAGTGTTGTTTAACGGCTTGGCATCGAGTGGGGAGGTGACATTTTCGAAGAAAATTTCAAATTCCTACTCCAGTACTCAAATCACCTTTCTGATTTTTGCTGTGATTGGAATTTCTCATCTACTGTTATCGCTTGTCGTCGGAGAAACACAGGATAGTCGATTGTTTACCCAGTCTTTTCCAATTATGTTACTGTTTGTCGTTGCATCTCTTCTCGGCATGATTACCGTGGTAGAAGGGTTTAAAAGAGTGGAGCCCAGTATCGGCACAATATTAGGGCTGACAGAAATTGTTTTCTCGGTTGTGATCGGCATCGTTCTGTTTGCTGAGAAGATGACATTTCCTGTTCTACTAGGTGGCGCTTGTATTTTGATTGCTGCAATTCTCCCGAACATTCAACCACTACAACAGTACTTGTCTAATCGACATGGTAAGGGACACGACAACACTTTGGTTTCGTAAAGATGGTACAATCTTCTCACCGTATGATTACTGTCTTTCTCTCCGTTGGGTCGCGATATCCTGTCGATCGAAAAAAGATTCGTGAACATGTCAAACAAGTTTTGTTGTCAGAGAAAGTTTTTGACGCCACAATCTCCATTAGTATCGTAGGCGAACGGAAAATTAAGGACCTTAATGAACGACTAATCAAGCATGAAGGGGTAACTGACGTACTTTCTTTTCCCCAATACGATAAGGGCTCTAGCATTGACTTCGAATCAACCTTGGACCCTACGCCGCAACTCAACGAAGCTGGTGCTTTTGTTCTTCCGCCGACTCCCACCCGGAACTTGGGAGATATTGTTGTCTGCTTCCCAGAAGTGGTCCGGCAAGCAATGAAGAAGGGGAAGATGGTCGATGACCATATTTGTTTCCTCATCGAGCACGGAATCCATCATCTCCTAGGTCACCATCACGAATAAGAGATCAGAGTCCCAGAATTGTACAAACGAGACTACTGTACAGAATAATGGCTGTACTAGGTTGCCTTATCCTCTGATTTTATAGTCACAAACAATTTCTGAACGCTATCCTTCATCGCAGTATAGGCTCGGACACTCGCTTCAGTTTTATCTGTCGGAGTCGAAAAGGTGTCAGTATGATACTCTCGTATTTTGTTTCGGATTGCAGATAACAGCGTTTCTCGAACATCAATATCCATAGCTAAAACTTCTTGAATGTCTGTCGCAATTCCGAGTGTTGATAGATAGGACTCAATTAGTGGAATATTTTGCGCTTGAATCACAAACCCTTGTTCTGCCACACGATCAATAAACTGCTGATCTAGTGGCGTGAGCGATCCTTCAAATCCTGCCACAGTTCGTTGTAGATAGCGCATCATTTCTTCTAGCTCACGCATCTGCTTTTCCATTAGACTATTTGCCTTAAAACTTTGTCTAAGTGCTTCTCGCTGAGCAAGGATTGGACTATCTGCCAATGGGGCGAGGTGATTGACTGTATCCTTAGGATTTCTACCCACCGCATGCACGAATAAATATCCTTCTGTTTTAAATCCACCAAGGTAGAAAAGTCGACGTTGAGCAGTTTGAATTTCAGGTAAGTATGTTGCACTGTAGCTTGGAACTTTCGCTAATGCATCAAAAAATCGCTGCAATAAGTAAACATGTTCAGTATTGATGGGGAAATCGGGTTCTTTTGAGATTGCAGGATCTAAGGCAGAGTGAAGAAGCATTTCAGGAGAAAGTTGATACTGTGTAGAAAGCAAGGCGAGTCCACGCAACTTTTCCGTGAAATTTAATCCTTTATCCCAGAAACCGTCAGGAAGTCTTGTAGAATCTTGTGATAACTGATCAAAGAAGGTAAGTAGCATTCGATAGTTCTCTTTTTTATCCGTTAAGAGTGCTTCAAGCTGTTTACGCTGTTCAGCTTGTTGTTCTACTGGTAGTTGTTTGATTCGATCTAACAGATGGATGATTGCGACAGAATCGACACTGATATTTCTATCAGGGTGACGAGCATCAAACTTTTCTTGCATTCGACTCAGAATCTTTGATGGCTCTGTATCTTCCTCAAATGGGGCATCTAGCGTGAAAATATTTAACGATATGCGTAACTTGAGATTTAGTAGCAATGGATGGTCAGGAGACAGTTTATCGGTGAGGTAGGCAAGTACATCCTTTCGTTGTATGGGTGATAAGGATCGCACCAGAGTTTCGAGCGTGTATCCGATCGTAGGCCAAGAGTCGTTGGGATTTTGATGCGGAGCAGGTGTGGCTTCCGTATAGAGCGTATATAACCTTAAGATTTTTTCGGGCGAGAGAACATGGAGTACTGATGTCGGAATCTCAAAAGAGGGGGCGGTCTTGAAGAGGGCTTGCACACTGGCAACATCATCAGCCAATAGAGCGATCCCGATATACAGACCACGGCGTTTCTTTTCTGAAAGGTCGTCAAACTGACCTTGTTCAAACTTTACAAACGGACGAATCTGATCAAGTTTCTGTTCTACAGGCAAATTGTCGCTAATTGCCAATAACGAACCAAGTATTTCCTCTGCTCCGTCCGGATAATTTCCCTTCAAATTGATTGGCAATTCATTGGTTAGCCTCTGATTAGCAACAGCAATGATATCTGGGTCTGATGCAATGCCTGCCTCAATTGCTGCCATGACGGTCTTCTTGTTGATTGCATATCCTTTTGCAGCGCCGATTGTAAGCTCACGCTCCAGAGATAGAGCGGGGTCAATTGGAAGGGGATACGCATGAACGTCTAAAGGAAATGTCTTTTCGCTGGACTCAGTATTCGCCACCGTGTCTTGAGCTTGACCATAATCTCCGGAATTTCGCCTAACAAATTTCATTAAACGGCTTTTCCAATCAGTTTTTTTTGACTTCTCAGGTCTCTGGTCGTTTCGTGGCTTTTCCATAAAGCGTGTGAACTTGAATACGAGGATTACCTTCGGAATCCATACTACATCAAAGGGATTTACTTTAGTAGAGAATGGATAGTGTCATCTTTGCGAAGCCATCTACTCCGTTGAGGGAATAGATCTGAGAGCTTCTTCTAACAACTCAGGAAACTCATTTGTCTTGGTTTGGAAGAATAGAAAGTGTCCTTTATTATCTAGTTCAATGATCCTTGGGTTCAAGGCTTTCTTGTACAGATCAAGTGATTGAAGATGGTGGGGAAAATCATTGGAAGTGAACAAAACGATTTCCTCTGCAATGTGTGGTATTTCTTCTGGTAGCTCAAAATCATACAAATCCTGTCGTGAATCATCAGCAGTTTCTGGTACCTTTGCCGGTGCTACTAAAATGAGTTTTCTGACAACAACTTTCGTTTCCAACAGCCACCGAACCTAAAAAGCAGCCCTACAACTATGACCGATAAGAATACTATTTGCAGTTACGAGGTACTTTTCAAATTCTTCTTTCCAAATGGAGTACTTGGGTTCCCATGAAACGGGAAGGTCAAGAGCGACAGAGGACAAACCTCTTTCATTGAGCTTGTTTGCAAGCCAGTTCATCCAACGTTTTTCTTTCGGAGTAACCATTGCCTCACTTGGCGGGCAACCATGAAGAATGATATAGCGTGGAGACTTTTCACTCATATTTTGTATCGTATCATAAGAGAATTTTTCCAATCCACACAGGGAATGAGTTGTGAACCTGTCGGCATTACAACCCAGCTAGTACTCTTCCTTTTTTTTGGTACACTGAGCCCATGAGCTGGTATCGAACCTATCGACCACAACGCTTCTCCGACTTACACAGCACTTCTGTCCGACAAGCCTACCTACGCCTGCTAGAATCGGGAACATTTTCCCATGCCTATCTTCTCACCGGCCCAAAAGGAACGGGGAAGACCAGTGGGGCACGGATTCTGGCAAAGATGCTCAACTGTGATGGGAATAAAGAGGCTGTCCTGGCTTGGCTTAACGACTCGACTAATTCAAAAAAGAAACCCGTGGCATTTGTTGAGCCGTGTAACACGTGTTCCTCTTGTATATCCATTACCAAAGGATCGAGTATGTCGGTCGTGGAAATGGACGCTGCCAGTAATCGCGGAATCGACGACATCCGGGAACTGCGGGAACGGATAGGCCTATCTCCGGCTGATGGTCAGGTCTCCGTCTATATTATTGATGAGGTCCACATGCTAACGACAGAAGCCTTTAATGCGCTTCTAAAGGTCCTAGAAGAACCGCCCGCTCATGTCGTCTTCATTCTTGCGACCACCGATCCACAAAAAATCCCTGCAACCGTTATCTCGCGCTGCACGTCGATTCGCTACTCCAAAGCAACGACGGAAGAAATTGCCCAAGCACTGGAAATGGTGGCTGCCAAAGAATCCCTTCAAAGCGATGCGGAAGTCTTCACTCGAATTGCCAAACTCGCCGATGGTAGTTTTCGAGATGCCGTTAAACTCCTAGAATCTGTGGGATCAGGCAAAAAAACAGTAAACGTCCAAGATTTAGAGTTGATCCTAGGTCCCGGGTCCAATTCCCAAGTATCAGCGTTGCTCAATGCTCTCATTGCAAAAGACAGTGCCCAAGTGAGTGCGGTGTTTGAAGCACTACAAGCGGATGGCCGACAAGGTGGTAGTTTTCAAATCGATGTGATCAAAACCCTCCACGATCGGTTGCTTGACTACGCAAAAACAGGGGATAAACGACTAGCTACCGTTGTTGCGTTGTTCAAACACGTAGCGGTTCCGTTAGAGCCCAGTCTTCCGATACCTTGGATTGGTTTTGAATTAGCGTGTCTAGAGTGGACGCTTGGTGAGTCCATGGAGGCATTTGCACCAGTGGCGCCCGCACAGAAATCCGCAACAGCCGCTCCAGTAAAATTCGTTGCCCCAGCCGCACGTCCTCAACGGGTAGCAAAAGAAAAAGAGGTCGAAGTTCCAATCCCAAAGGCTCCTGTCGAACCTCCACCCGTTGTAGAAACGGCACCACTAGCTATAGAAGAACCAAGTAGTGCACAAGTTAGTACCGTGGATTTTTCTTTGATTGAATCCAAATGGATAACCATCCTACAGAATGTGAAAATAAAAAGTAATTCAGTGGAAGGCTTATTACGGGCAACGCGACCCAAAGCCATTACAAATAACAAACTGATCATCGAAGCAGGGTACCAGTTCCATAAAGAACAGTTAGAAATAGAACGCAATCGGCATGTGATCGAAACCGTCGTCGAATCCATTTGTGGATCCCCACTCCAAGTAGAGTTTGTAGTCGGTATTAAAACCACGGTAATAAACTCACCGCATAACAATGTATCCGGAGCGGTAGCCGATGACGGCTTAATAAAAGCGGCAGCAGAAGCTTTTTCATAGATTCGAATGCAAACTAGCTATACTATAAACGCAGTAAACTATTAAAGTTTTATCTATTCTATGAAGTGGAATTTTGAACGAATGTCCCGAAATACTCCGTCCCAAGAGTTATCACCGGAGGCGTTTCAAAACCATACCGTTCTTCAGCATGAATTCATCCAACGAGTTTCAAAGGCTGGCTGGATGCAGCAGCAGCTCAAGGCAAGTAGGCAACAGAGGGAAAATGACTTTAAAGAAACACAGGTGACTCACGCAACACATCATGAGTTACTTGGTTCTGACTATTTGGATACACTGTCGCCAATTGATGTTCAGGTTAGTAGCAATCGAAAAATTGTTGATACCGAAGCACTGTATTATTTTTCATTTATCTGTGTCCCTGTATCAGATATGCCACCGATCTATGCGCTCACACGATTTGGAAAATCATCTCCGTCTCCGTTAGAATCAACACCTGCTTGCTTTACAACAACGTTTATCTCATGATCTCCAGTGGTCTCTCCAACTTCCTCGTCCTTCAATCAAAGAAATAGAAGCATGGGGTCCAACGGTTCTGCCATTTATTGTGGCGTTGGGGCTAGAGACTTACTGGAGGAGTCATCCTTCAATAGAACACTGGAAAGCATCTCTTGTTCCGGTAGCCCATTTTTTAAGAAAGCTAGAAGAATTTACCTACTCAACATTTGTGATGGATACTGTCTCTACTGATATCACCAACTTGATCCCATCTTGGAACAAACTAAATGAACAAACGAAGAATCATTTAATTGTGCACATCCACAATGCGGGGAACAGTACTACTGATCAAATGATACCTGGAGATTTTCATCATATCGTCGTCAGAATGCAGGATCATTTAGCAAGACCTGAAGAATTTTTAAACGATTATTTGACGTACGGACATGAATATAGTCATGCAATCGTTCAAGAATATATTTTTGGATCGACCAAAAGAACGGGAGTAATTAGTAATCCACAACTAATGGGTATGGTTCAAGAGGCTGTTGCAATTACTATTGAACAAGCGCTCATTAAAGCCAATTCTATAGAGAGCCAAACAACAACTCTTCCCGATTGGGCAACAAGGAGAGGAGTGGAGACGAAAGAAGTATTGCAAGGGCGTAGAGATCGAGATCTGGCTGATTATCCACTTGCGCCCAAATTAACCCACTATACCGAAGGTCATCGGATCGCACGAAGGTTGCAAGCAAAAGGCTGGAGAGTAGAGGATATTCCAGTTTTACTGCAGCGTATTAAAGAAATAGTCTTTCAGGTTTTGAAAACAAAGAATGTCTATAAAATCTACACTGTTGGGCTCACCTTTGATCCTAATTCTTCGTACCAAAAAATCATCTGTATCCTCTTGGAAGAGAAACCACCAAACCGATAATTGTGATAAAGACATTCTATTTGAATTCATAGGATGGATTACTGGTTTCGTGAGTTACCCTCATTCGTGATAAGATAACTAACACTGAAACGCTACACTGTACTTAAACTAAAAGGAGCACTATGGCAAACCCATTACAAAAACTCGGTGACTTAAACCAACTTCGTCAGCAAGCAATGCAGATGCAGCAACAATTAGCTGCGGAAGAAATTGAAGTAGTCAAAGGTGATATTCGTGTTGTCATTACAGGTGATCAGAAAATTAAGGTCTTCACTGTCCAGGGAATTACTTCTCAACAAGCAATTGACGCACTCAATGAAGCAGTCAAGAAATCACAAGAATTAGCCGCACGAAAATTGCAGCAGATGAGTGGTGGTCTAGGTGGACTACTCGGCGGAAAATAAGTTTTCCCCATTTTTATACGAATTCTAGCGCAGCTCTAACGGGCTGCGTTTTCGTAGGTGGGCATGCATCGCAATGATTGAATCGATGGTTATTAGGGAATCGGGGTAGCAGTGAGCTTTAAGCTGTACACCTTACGCGCACTAGCTGTGGCACCCGTTGTCTCCGGCAGGATGACGATCAGAGGATCGGTTGCCTGAATGGTAGCTTTGTTAATTCTTTCGCCTAAGATGTTGACATACTGCGTGGCACTTGTAATAGGGACGTCCATATTTTGCCCCCCATTCTCGCCTAAAGATCGTGCCTTTAGGATTCGTGTCGTAGAGGAGTTAAAGGATAGCCAGATGGCCTTGCGTTTTGTAGGGAAGATCGACTCATCCGAGACGACTACTCGTTTTCCGATATACGTTTCACTCTCATCGAGTGTTCCTAAGATCATGACGGGTGAATTTAGTTCTACCTCTTCCTTTTGAATTGGTTTGTTAGCTTTAAGAAAGATTACATCTTTGGCAAGTTCGACAACGCGCATAGGTCCTGCATAACTCTTAATTTGCAAACTGGAGCCGACACTTTTTTCCAGCGTGCCGATAATTGCAAAAGTTTTGACTTCGGTTGAGGTCCCTGCAACTTTACTTCCAGATTCAATCACGCGCTGGACATGTTCTTTAATCGTATTCGTAACTTCCTCATCAACCGCTGCTTGCGCTAATGCCTGTGCTGGCAACGCAATAAAAAGGGTCAGGAGGAAAAATGATAGTACTGTTTTCATAATGTTAGGGTCGACTGGTCGGACTGGGCGATGGACGCGTTGTTGCACTGGTACTTGCTTGGCCTGGGAAACTAAAGTCATCCTTGGCGTAGACGACGGTTCGCGTTGTCTCTACTGGAACTTGGCCTGCAAGCATGGCTTTAATCGTAAAGATATTGGCTCCATACGATAATGTAGCTTGGGCAGAAAAGTTTCCTTGCTTGTCGGAAAAAATAATGATTTCTTTTTCATTATGCAAGATGACGACTGGGATATCTGCTTGTGTGGCTCCTGAGATATTGAGGGTAGGTTCAAAAACGAGGGCATCTTGTGTCGGCGAGCTAACAGATAGACCTGCTTGGGAGGGAGCACTTGTTTGAGTAGGAATATTGGCAGCTGGGGATGCCAGAACTTGGAAGGTGGCTTCAGGATTGGCAGTTTGCACAGCTTGTCGTGCACGATACATCCCGACGGTGATAATCAGTCCACCAACGAGCCCTAATAGTACGGCAATGAATACTTCCTTTTTCATACAGCGTAGAGCTATCCTAACACATCAGGTGGTTTTTAGAAAAATCCAAATTATTTGATTGTCTTTTGCATCGCAAAGATGAGCTGAATATGCTAGAGTACCTACTGCGAGAGAAAACTACGACAGGAGGTCGCATGGAAATTTCCTATTTAGGTCACTCATCATTCAAAATTAAAACCAAACAAGGTACGGTGATCACGGATCCGTACGATAAAAGTGTGGGATTTGCGTATCCTTCCGTAACGGGAGATATCGTCACGAGCTCCCATGCACATCCTGATCACAACAATATGTCTGCGGTCAAACCATCTGCCGGTCGCGACGCACCCTTTTTAATTTCCGCTGCAGGTGAGTATGAAGTCTCAGGGATTTCGATTTTCGGATTCCCCAGTTTCCACGATGCCGTGCAAGGCAAAGAACGTGGACCGAATATTGTCTACTCCATTGCTGCAGAAGGCATCACCGTTGTGCATTTGGGCGATTTGGGACATGAACTCACCGATGAGTTCATTGAAGATTTAGGAGAGGTCGACGTACTATTGTGTCCGGTCGGAGGGGTATATACCATCGATGCGAAAACTGCGATCGAAGTCATTCAAGCGATCGATCCGTATTATGTAATTCCCATGCACTACAAAACCGCTGCCCATGACGCATCAACGTATGGTTCCTTGCAAACGGTCGAAGACTTTGTGAAAGCCTATGGAGTAACGAGCGAACCAGTCAAATCCTTGAGTGTCTCTTCCACGAAACCGGAACAGACCACCTTGGTAGTCTTGGAGAGCTAAATGGCCCTAGTTCGAATTCCTCCGAATAATATTCCTGCTGAAGAAAGCGTGCTTGGAGCACTGCTTCTGGATCATGATGCCATTGTGGCGGTCGCCGAACTTCTCAAACCGGAATTCTTTTACAAAGATATTCACCAAGACGTCTTTCGCGCCATCATTGAGCTGTATTCCCAGCGAAGTCCGATCGACATCGTTACCGTCTCCTCACAGCTAAAGAAGAACAAAGCGCTCAAAGAAGTGGGGGGAACACCGTTCCTTACGCAGTTAGCTGAAGCGGTGCCAACCTCTTCACATGTTCGTGAATACGCCAAGATCGTGAAAGATTTATATACCAAACGCCAATTGATCTCGCTGGCAGCGGAGCTCAATGAGCTTGCCTTTGATGAAGGGAAGATGACCGAGGAAATCTTGGACAAAGCGGAATCCAGTGTGTTTGCACTTTCACAGACCCATGTGGAAAAAGGATTCATTCCTCTAAAAGATGTTTTGGCAGAGAGTTTTGATCGACTAGACGAGCTACAAAAGAATGCCGGTGGACTCCGTGGTGTTCCGACAGGATTTGCAGACTTGGATGACACTCTCTCGGGGATGCAAGCTTCCAACCTTTTAATTCTTGCCGCGCGTCCTGGTGTAGGAAAAACCGCATTCTCTCTCAACATTGCCATGCAAACAGCAGTCGCCTATAAAAAGAAAGTAGCCTACTTTTCGTTGGAAATGAGTAAAGAGGAATTGGTTGACCGTTTGTTGGTCGCACAAGCCGATATTGATGCTTGGAGATTAAAGACCGGTCGACTTTCGGAGGATGACTTTACGAAGCTCTCGGATGCCATGGGAGTGCTCGCGGATGCTCCCATCTATATTGATGACACTCCAGGAATCACGGTACTGGAACTTCGAACCAAAGCGCGACGGTTAATGTCGGAACGCGGGATCGATATGATTGTGGTCGACTACTTGCAGTTAATGCATGGGAGTGGACTGTATAAAGAAAATCGGGTGCTCGAGATCGGTGAAATCTCCATGGGACTAAAAAACATTGCTCGTGAGCTCAAGGTACCTGTGTTATCTCTCGCTCAGTTATCGCGTGCGGTAGAAAGCCGCGGAACCAAACAACCGCAACTCTCCGACCTTCGTGAATCGGGATCCATTGAACAGGATGCAGACGTTGTAATGTTTTTATATCGTGAAGATGATGATGAGCGAGAAAACGTCAAACTCGGAATTGCCAAGCATCGTAACGGAGCTCTGCGGAATATTGATTTATTCTTTAAAGGTGATCGAATTCGCTTCTACGGAGTGGAACGACGCCAATCGATTGCCCCTACGATGTAGACGGAGTAATAGAGCTTTCAAGTGGTGAGAAACCGAAGAGTAAATACATCAGTCCTCCCCCTAAAGCTAAAAAGAGCAAGAAAAATCCTAGGTTTCGTCGGAGAACAGAACTGGTATTTTCAATTTTCTGCAAATGATCCGTACTGGCAAGAATCACAACGGCAATGCCAAACCAAATGCCTCCTCGAAGAAAGATGGAGCCAATACTATCCACTGCAAATAAAAAGATCACAAACTCTCGTAATGCCAGACTGTATTCTCGTGCATTGAAGTGTTCGTTCATTCGCGCCCAAGACTGATTCATTTGACTCAGTGTAGGGGAAAAAAGAGTAAAAGTCTAGGATCTAGAAGTATGACTTTAGTACAGTGTACTGGGCTTCTTCACCTGAAACGGAATACTAATGCTATTAGAAATGAATGTTTCTCTTTACTAGGAGCGGGAAGAATTTAGGAGTGATTGTGTCTGCTACTGCATTATTTCCACTGTGTAGGATAATAGAAGCAAATATTGAGTTGTATCGTAACCGCACCCATGCAAAAATTGGTCCCACAAAAACCGCTGCATATCCTATCTGGTAAATTAGAGCTGGCAGTGTCAAAACGTAAGCATTTTTAAGGTGATAAACTCCAAAAAAGATTGAAGAGTATAGAATTTTCTCTTTATTGCTACCTTCTATCTTATTGATAACCCATCCTCGGAAAAGCAATTCTTCTAAAATAGGTGCAAAAACAACTGAGATAGCGATTCGAATTAATGGCATTGTTGGAGCGAGGAACGCATAGACAATTAGCTCTATACAAAATAAGAGTATGACAATGAACCACTGTTGTGTAGAAATCCCAGGTTTGAATTTAGCCACTACCACAACAAAGAAAATAATACTCAGTCTCCATATGGCATCAAAAATGTAGAAGAAGCCTCCTTTAAGGAATACTGAACCTAAAAAATAAGAGATTGACACTAAAGCAATAGTTGCTGAAATTTTAAAGAGACTATTCACTGTCATAGTTTTAGTCGCAACGACAGTTGCTCTATCAATTCATTAAAGACCAAATTGGGATCTGAGATAGAATTTCTACTGTGTGCCCAGGGTGGGAATCGAACCCACATGAGATTGCTCTCACACGATTTTGAGTCGTGCGCGTCTGCCAGTTCCGCCACCTAGGCAAGCTGTATGTACTTTTGACAGAATCTTATTATATCGCACGTTTCAAAAACCGGAGAAGGGAGACTTTATTTTCTCAGGTTAGCTATAAAATCTAGTGAGGTGTAATCTCGTAATGGTCTACTATAAAAGGCGACTTTTGTAGGTTTCCCATCAACAGGGATCGTGGCACTGATGAAAAGTACATCATGCTCACCTCCATAGGGGCTGTCGTCCTTTACAGACACCTGGTTAACTTGAAAATGCTGTCGTTGGGCCAGTACCTGGACATGAGAAATAAACGCTCGTTGCGCTTCTTTTCGCGCTGATGCTGAGTTTGGTTTTTGTCGCAGGGCAATTTGAAAAAAATGCACATACATTTGATCAAAAGTTCGGGAGATTTCTCCTAGAAGGTTGTCAGGTCGTGCGGAATCTACATCACCAAAGTTTTCAAGATCTGCTGCGCGTAACTGATTTGGGATAGGGATCGAGGTGGGAAGGGGCGGGATGGGAATTAATTTGGGAGGTTCGACGAGACTTTCAACCAATGCTGACGTGAGATCGAGTTCTACTTTTTTCCCCATACTGTAGTCCTTTTAGTGGTAGGCAAATGACGAGTAATAAATGATACAGCTATATACTCTTCAATTGTAATAATTATTCTACGCTCGCTGTCAAGAAATCTTGGTGTATCTGCTTCTTTAGAAAAAGTTTCGAGATTATTCTAATCGAACATGGATGTGATCAACAGGAGACTTTTTATCAAATGTTGCTGTTATTGTCGGAAGTCCGGAAATATCCATACCAGGAGGGATGGATTGAATTTTATTGAGTGCTGGGGGGATGATGGAAACTGACCACTCTGCTAGGTAAATTTGCCCGTCTGGCAATGTGAGTAATGTCGTTCTTTGCATGTTCGGATTATAAAAGGACTGCACACGGTATTTCACATTCTGGAATGTAAAAAAATATGCCAGATTATCGTTATCGCGAGCGTCGACGTCTTTACCTTCACGCTTCTTTCGAAATCCAAAACCAAATAATCGATCTATTTTCATAAGAACTATTATACCTAAACTATCTTGACCATAGAAGACTACTAAAACACCAGCGTACGACCACAAGATCGGCTCAGTCTACTCTAAATCGCAGGTGATCATAAGCATCTGTCTCAGTATCATTTTCCACGACAATTGAGCGTAGTTGTGACACATTCATGCCAGCAGGTATCCGGCTGATCTGGGTGATGTTTGGTGGAATACTGGTTTTGCTCCATTCAACCAAGTACATCTCTCCAGTTGGTAGCTCAAGGAGTTTCCGTTGCTCTAAATCCGCAGTATTCTCGGTATCCACACGGTAACGCACACCGTTTAGGGTAAAGCGACAGTGAAAGGAATTTTTCCAATACTCATAATTTCGGTCAGAATCCGATGCTTCCTTTTTTTTGTCGCTTCTTTGTCCTCTAAGAAATTCAAAAAATCTCATAACGGTGAAACATTATCGAAGTAACAGAATAAGGCCAAACACCACCACCTGAGGTGCCAAGCCCAGCAGCATGTTTGGGGTAGAATGATGGAATCCATGATGAAAATCATTAAACGGTTTTAGCCACCAGGGATTATATTTTAAGAAATTACGGGGAGCTTCAACAAAATCTGGGAGGAGTCCCATAAATGCACCGACCCAGGCATGAATTTGAAGAACGTTGCTTGGTGCCTGAAACAGCCAGTAGACGAGTAGAACAGAAAGAATCAAATCACCAATTTCAAGCAAAATTGCCGTGGATTTTTTCCGTGTGCCATTGGAAAGACCCGTCCCAACATCCCAATGTAAGATCCAGTCCTCGATGTAGTGGGAGGCTAGAACTAGAGGAATATACAGGATTGGATTTTGGACTTTGGATGCGATAAACGCGCCTGTTAAAGAGTGAGAAATCGATAACATAGAGAGAATTATTGTAGTCTATTCTCAAGGAGAATAAAAGCGATCTTACATTCTTAGGTGCTATAGTGAAAATATGGTCAAACAAAAGTTTCAATTTTTGTTGTTCACTTTCGTCTTATACCTCAGTTTTTTGTGTGGATTATTTGTGCTTCCGTTACTCTTTGCAGGGATAGCAAGCATCTCGGCACCTTACAGTAAGTTTCCTCCGACAAATATCGTTTTTTGGAATTTATTTTGTGTTGGATTTATCGCTCCGCTCGGATTTATGCTCTTTTTAGCCATTACCACATTTGTTGTCTGTCGAAAAAGCGTCCCCCGAATTCCGGAATGGTTTCATATTCTTGAACGCTACATATATGTTGCCATCATCGTGTGGGTGATCATTCAACTCTTGTTTCCACAACTTCGTCCGGGATACTTCCCTTAACATCTGGAATTAAAGTATAAAGTGCTATACTCGATTCAGTATCAACAACCGCGGTGTAGTGATAGAAATGGATGGCTATGAACGATCCGTATGCAAATGCTCTCGTACAACTTCAAGAAGTCTCTTCATTATTGGATTTAAGTCCCTCAACAGTCGCGATGTTGTCGACGCCCAATCGACTCGCAACGGTGTCATTTCCTGTCAAAATGGATGATGGCAGCGTGGCTGTCTTTACCGGATTTCGATCACAACATAATAATGCCCGTGGTCCATATAAGGGGGGAATTCGATTCCATCCCCAAGTCAGTGAATCGGAAGTAAAAGCTCTTTCAATGTGGATGACCTGGAAATGTGCGATTGCCAACATCCCGTACGGTGGCGCTAAAGGGGGAGTGATTGTCGATCCCAAAAAACTCTCTTCAAGTGAACTCGAGCGCGTCGCGCGTGCATACATCCAACGAATTGCTCCCATCATTGGGGAAGACACGGATATTCCTGCTCCGGATGTCAACACTGATGGGAAAGTCATGGACTGGATGCTTTCCGAGTATGAAAAAGCATTAGGAAAACCATCCAAAGCGACCTTTACTGGTAAACCAATCGAACATGGTGGAAGTCAGGGGAGAACCGAAGCAACGGGATATGGGGGAGTGTATGTCCTCAACCGACTAACTGAATTACTAGGGAAACAACGACCCGGATTGACCGTTGCGATTCAAGGTTTTGGGAATGTAGGATCCTATTTTGCCAAAGCTGCTTTTGATGCAGGATACAGCGTGGTTGCACTTTCTGATTCCAAAGGGGGAATCCTGCGCATGGAAGGAATTGATCCCTACAATGCAGAAGCACACAAGCAATCAACAGGCAGTTTGAGTGGATTTGAGGGCACAACTGACCTTACCAATGAAGCATTGTTAGAATTGAAGGTCGATATTCTGGTTCCGAGTGCATTAGAGAACGTGATTACCCAAGAAAACGTTTCAAAACTGCAATGCTCCATCATCATTGAGATGGCAAATGGTCCCGTCGTACCCCAGGTGGATGCGTATCTACAGGAGCATGGAATTCTCAGTGTTCCAGATGTTCTGGCAAATAGTGGCGGTGTCACCGTTTCCTATTTCGAATGGGTACAAAATAAAGAGGGAAGCAGTTGGACCAAAGAAGAAGTCTTGAAGAAGCTCGAAGAAACCATTACGGTTGCAACCAATGAGGCGTATGCAATGAAAGAGAAACATTCTGTAACCATGCGGATGGGTGCGTATATGAATGGAGTTGCCCGTGTTGCCAGTGCCCTTGAAGAAAGTCTATGATTTGGTCGGTAATTTCAGTCGTGTTACTTTTAATCGTTACCTACATAACGCTATTTTTTGTGTGGCGAAAAATAGATCAAGAACATCTTGATGGAATTGAGTCTTTTTTTGACGTGATCTTTAAATCGAGTCTTGTCGCCTATGCAGCAGGGAGGATCGGAGATGTATTGCTCTCTGTGCGCTTTCCGATCAGTTCGATCACTCAACTTTGGTCTTCCGGGTTTTCCAGTGTCTCCATTCCATTATTGATTGCTGGATTTTTTGTTGCGTTCTATCGATTTTCTATTCCGCACTGGAAGGATCGTTTTCATCTCCTTGATCTAATCTCAATCGGGATGGCGTGCTGGCTATCACTGTGCTTTCTTTGCCTTACTATTGTGGGTATTCGCCCCTTTATTGGTGCATCCACAGTATCGGTTTCACTAGTGACATCACTAGTATTACCAGCAGTCTTCGCACTGCTTTTTGGTCTACTGTTTGTGTTACTGACTCAATTAGAGCAGGTCTATCGCACATTCATGTGGTATCGCTACCGACGCAGTAGTGCCCAAAGTGGATTTGTGGTAGCCGCTTTTATGGCGGGCGGGGGGATCCTGCTCTTGGCAAGATTGATCTTGTTTGAGGGACTAAAATTTAACTTTTCAGTCATTGGTGAACTGATTGTCACATTGCTCTTTATCCTTTCAGGCTTTATCATCCTTTACATCCGGTCTGGTCGATTCAAACTTCGATCATAAGGAGAAAAATCTTACGACTCTAGTACTATAAGGAGATTCTATGGCTCTATCTTCCACACAGTTGGAACAACTACAGGGAATGCTTACGGAACAACTTGCACGCTTAACTAATGTGATGGATTCCTTAAAAGCTGGTGACCCTGCGTCAAATCCTGAGCGTACCAATGACAATGCAGATATTGGCAATGAAGCAACGGAGAGTAGTCAACTAGTAGAATACGAATCCCTCGAACGAGAAACACAGATATTGTTGGATCGCACCCAACATGCGTTGGAGCAAATCAAAGCGGGAACCTATGGGATCACGGAAGAAGGAAAAGAGATTCCCTTTGAGCGATTGTTGATCGATCCCACCGCAACAACTACGGTATAACACATGCAGAAATCCTTTCTACTGGTGTGCAGCCTGAGTGCACTGGGTACGGTAGTTCTTGATCAATACGTCAAGAGTTTGTATTCAGCCACGCAGTCAATACTTAACCCAGGTGTGTCGTTTGGTTTCTTGAGCGGACCATTTCTAACTTTCCTCTTGCTCGCAGTATTGCTTGCTGTTAGTCGGTATCTTCTTACCCATCATGCACCAGCAATTCCGACTGGATTACTGATTGGGGGAGCCAGTTCTAATCTGCTGGATCGGTTTTTTCTTGGGGGTGTCAAAGACATTTTCGCCGTTCCGGTATTAAACGTTTATAATAACCTTGCAGACTGGGCGATTGTGATTGCAGTCGTCTGGCTTTTTATTTGGCAATCCCGTACCCCACACCATTATGATTCCGATCGACTATAGCGAATTAGAAGCAAACATTTTGTACGAAGATGACGACCTATTGGCAATTAACAAGCCTGCAGGGTGGGTCGTGAATCGCTCCCATACCTACGATGGGTTAACCATTCAAGATTTTAGTGCCCATCGATTGGGACTGACAATTCAACAGACTCCAACCCTCACGTCCACAACCGAACATCCTTTTGGAACACCTACTGAAATATTCAACGAACGACTGGGAATTGTCCATCGACTGGATAAAGAGACTTCAGGTGTGTTGTTGCTTGCCAAAAATGAAGCAACGTTAATCGAATTGTTGCGGCAGTTTAAATCCCGAGAAGTACACAAGACCTATGTGGCACTCGTCCATGGGAAACTTTCTCCTACAACCGGAATCATCCGTTTACCCATGGAACGCAGTAGTAATGACTTTAAAAAATATACGGTATCGGTGGACGGTAAGCTTGGCGAGACCCGCTATAGTGTGGTGGAGTTCTATCCTCACTTACCTGAAGGAATTTCTGCAAAGAAGGGGAAATCCTATCAAGGGTTTTCGTTAGTGGAACTGGAACCGAAGACGGGACGGACACATCAGATCCGGGTGCATATGAGTGCAATTAAGCATCCGCTCGTGGGAGATGAGCTGTATACCGGGAAGAAGAAATATCCCATTGATGTGCAATGGTGTCCACGTCAGTTCCTACATGCCAAACAAATTCAGTTTGTACACCCCACAACTAAGCAGACTCTCACCATTCAGGCGCCACTCCCAGAAGACCTTGCTTCTGTTCTTGAAAAACTACAGCCGAAGACTTGAACCTACTAGCGCTTTATTGGTTTCCACAATTTGCATTCCGTTTTTCGCAAACGTAACATCAGTTTTATGGGCTGTGACGAAGTCCACTTCCTTGAGTGTACAGATTCTAGTTGCGAGAACACCCAGGTGCCGAAGGTAGTAGTCGCGTTCCATGGGATCCTTGGTTGAACACAAATACAGGCTAAAGTTTGAAAATGCAGTTTCTAGTTCTTTTACTCGATTGAGTGGGGTTTTTTGTACCTCACCTGCAAACTGTTGTTCAAAAAACTGTAGATTGATGTTCGGAATGAAAACGGACCCGCTAAATTGGCGTACTGTTTGAACCAAATATCGAGGGAATTTAGAGGATTCTCTATCCATTGGCAAGGATTATACACGGTAATATCCCTCAAGTGTACTCGAGTGCGGAGATCAGCCTACTGAATCCACATCGCATCGCCAAAAGAGTAAAACCGATAGCCATGCTCTAAGGCGTGGTGATAGGCAGCGCCTATCAACGAAGACTGAAACCGCTCAAAGTATGATGTGGTGTTTGGGCTACTGACGAATGCCGCAATTAGCATCAGCAGCGTTGATTTCGGGGTATGGAAATTGGTGATTAGACTATCGACCACCTTAAACTTGTAGGGAGGATAGATAAAGATTTGAGTCTCACCGGTACCTCCGTGCAATTTCCCACTTGAATCTGCACAAGTCTCCAGAACACGGACACTAGTTGTACCGACAGCAATGATACGTTTTCCTTTTTCTTTGGCAGTATTTAAGCGCGCGGCGACAGCATCGGATAGCACATACCGTTCCGAATGCATGTGATGGTCGTCGATGTTGTTCGTTTTGACGGGTAGAAAGGTTCCCAAGCCGACATGTAAGGTGACTTCTTCAATTTGCACCCCAGTAGCTTGTAGTTTTTTAAGTAACTCCGGGGTGAAATGCAGTCCTGCCGTAGGAGCAGCAACGGCTCCGATTTTAGATGCATAGACAGTCTGATAGTGGGTACGTAGGGACATCTCATCGGTCTCTTCCCACGCAATATACGGAGGAATGGGTGTGTGCCCGATGCGATACAACAATTCAAAGAATGCTTCTCTGGGGATTGAAAACTGAAGGTGTCGGGTATATCCGAGCACTGCGGTACACCGTACCTGTACGTTCGAATCAAGGAACGCAATGGCACCTTCTCGTAATCCCGGTTTACTTAGACACTCGAATGTAATTGAATCTGATGTTTGAGACACTTCTTTTTCTAGGAGAATTTCGATGGTTTTCCCGGTTTGGGTGGTAGCAAAGAGTCGAGCAGGAAGCACTTTCGTATTGTTAAGAACCAAGACATCAGTACTCCCCAAGGAGGTACCAAGATCTTTAAACTGAAGATCAGTCAGTGATTTTGTCGTTCGATCTACGCATAGTAATTTACTGTGATCGCGCTGCTCTAATGGAACCTGTGCAATGCGGTCGCTGGGTAGCTGGTAATCAAAATCCAACAGAGAGAGCATAGTGTTAGAGTTTTGCGGTAAACTCAACCATGAGTCGATCTTCATCGCGACGAAGTTGTTGAATCTGGGCGTCGACATTGTTACGTGCTTGTTGAAGCGAAGGCTTGGTCGAGAAATTTAGCTGGTTATTAATTTCAGCCCACAAGCGTCGTAACTGGAAATCGTGATTCTGCATTCCTTTGCGAACTAGTTCATACTGCGCATGGGTCGAAAGGGTATGCCACTCGGGGAAACGACCCAACTGTGTTGGCTCATACTCTCCAAGTTCAACGGCTTTAAGCAGGGTAATAGTGGTTGATGCAACGGGTTTAGATCCCGAGGATTTTGGTTCATTTTCCATATTGATACAATATATTCTACCGTATGTCATTTACATTTACGCTACTAAAGGTTCATCACAAGGCAAGAGCAGGGGTTCTGCAGACTCCGCATGGGGAGGTAGTCACACCTATTTTCATGCCAGTCGGCACGCAGGCGAGTGTGAAGTCGCTGGATTCTGCGGACATTGCAGCGACAGGTGCGCAAATCATTTTGGCAAATACCTACCATCTATATCTTCGTCCCGGGGAAGAAACGGTGCATTCGCTGGGAGGTGTCCAAGAGATGATGAACTGGAAACGACCAATGCTCACGGATAGCGGCGGTTTTCAGGTTTTTAGTCTGGGCAAGCAGCTTGCACAAAAAAGAGCGGCACAACAACCAAGTAGCACGAAGTCTTCGTTAGTTCCTGCAACCATTACCAACGAAGGAGTGTCCTTCACCTCGCATTTGGATGGAAGTAAACATTTTATTTCACCGGAAAAATCAATCGCGATTCAGCAAGCAATTGGAGCAGATATCATCATGGCGTTTGATGAATGCACGCCAGATACTGCGTCATACGATGAAACAGCACAAGCTGCAGAACGCACCTTTGACTGGGCAGGGCGATGTATTGATCAGTGGAATGCGACCGATCGACGTAGTAGGCAGGGGTCGTATCAAGCGTTATTTGGAATAGTGCAAGGAGCCATGCACGAAGAACTACGAAAACAATGTGCATCCCAAATCTGCAGTCTGCCCTTTGATGGAATTGCCGTTGGAGGAGAGACCATTGGCTACAATATGGCTGGTACCGCGTCGGTAATGGAGTGGATCGAAACCCTTCTTCCGGAAAACAAACCTCGCTATGCAATGGGGCTAGGGAGCTGTCCACAAGACATCGTCGATGCGATTTTACTTGGATTTGACGTCTTTGACTGTGTTGCTCCCACACGGCTGGCACGAAACGGGGCATTATTTGTCGGCAAACTGAATCCCACAACATTAAAGATTGAATCGTCGTTGAATAAAAACCGACTACTGATTGGGAATCAACAGTACACTGTGGACACACAGGTGATCGATCCTGGCTGTGACTGTACCACCTGTACTTCTGGATATACACGTGCCTATTTACATCATTTGTATAAGACAGCAGAACTTGCGTATTATCGATTGGCAAGTGTTCATAACGTTCGTGCCATGATACGGACGAGTGAAGAAATGCGGGCAATCATCCTGGCGTCGTAAGGCAATTTGGATGTGACATCAAGATCGTTGTTGTGTATTCTTGAATCCTGCTATGCCGTATGACTATCGTCCACGACTCGGGAAGCAACCACCCAAGAGAGTATTCTTTCCGGCAATCGCTTTGAATCTTCGATTGCGACTACGTTCGATCCTGATGATTGTGGCGGTTGTGCTCGGGATACTTCTTTGCATTGCGATGATTGGATTTCGTGGCATCTCTGCATGGAGCTCCCAAGGAACCTCGACATTTGGATTCATTGTGTTTAGTCCACATGAGACTGTCGATGTACGAAAACATGTTCGCATCGTTTGGGTGGATTTTCCCTCAAAGATCATTCGTATTGTGTCCCTCCCCGACGAAGCAGTGATCGCAACAGCCGCCTATGGTCAGTACCCGATTAGCAGCATTTATGATTTGTTTTTGATTGAGAATAAATCGACCGATGAGTTATTGTCCTTTCTCTCCCTACAACTACGTGTGCCTATTCAAGATGTCGTGGTACCGACAACGCGTAGTGCTGATTCTGCATCGCTAAAAGCGTTAGGAAAAGAAGTTCTTACTTCCCGTGACCATACGTTTTCATTCATCGAACGATTGCGCCTTGGATTATTTTTCCTGACCACGAGTTTTCCCGTGCAGCAGACTAGTGTCACTGCAACGCAAACGGAGACACTCACGGTGCTCCCCACCAGTTACTACGCATATGCCACCAGATTTTTGACGCATCCTGCGATTAAGCAAGAACAACCAACGATTGCAATCTTAAATGCTTCAGGAAAAGTGGGAGCTGCTCGGCTGGTTTCCGATATCATTACGCAATACGGATTTGTGCCAGTCGTGGTTACGGATAGCGACCAGCGGATGGAGCAAGGACAGTTATTTAAAAACGCAGAAACTAACGGACAGGTAAGTCACTTTTTATCGACACTCGTGCATCTTGATGATGCTGTCGATGCAGAGCAGACGCAGCGGTATCGAGCAGATTATGTGTTGTATGTGGGAACAAAGCTTGCGGATCTGATTACTCCATGAAGTCGCGTTCTTCAATCGCTTGTGGCTCTGGTTCTTCCATTTCATTTCCTGTTTCGCGTGTATCTAATGGAGCTTCATCTAACAACACATCTTCATGAATCTGATTGGTGCGTCCCGCGATGTTTAACGGAAACGAAGTTGCGTAGGGACTATTTTTGGCTTTCACGACTTCTTTGATGAAGACAACACAACCTTTTTTCGATGTCGACTGAACGATCACCGAATAGGTATTGCCAGCTGTGATTAATTTTTGCAGACGGAATGCGATATCATCGGGGAGTGAACCTAAATAGGTACCGGTGGAAGAGACCACGTTGACACGATGGTTTTTTACCACGAGGTTACACTGGAGTGCCATTGGAGTTGCTTGCAGTATTTCCGGATCTGCTAATTTTTGGAGCGAGACAGATTTTGTTTTTCCTGGCTCTTCGATAAACTCTTCTCCAGCACTGGATGATTGTAATCGTTGGGGTTTTACTTTGTGCTTGAGCATGGAAAGATATTTTGTGGCGATTGGATTGAAGCGTTCAACCTCTAACACACTTTCATAAATGCGTTTGGCAGCGGTATAGTTTTCCAATTGCATTTCACAGAATGCTAATCGATTTAACGCACCAATGTTCTGAGGTTCTAAATCCAGGATGGCTTGGTTCTTTTCTTTGGCCTCCTCCCAGTTTGTGTGAGTTGCAAAATCAATTGCTTGTACGGTGAGTTGGGCGACAGAATTCATATTTTTTTTCTATGCATGCAAGAGTACGCAAAATCTCTTAAAGATGCAAGTTGTAACTTGCAAACATGGTAGAATACCATGGAGTTACTTAAAGATAAACAAAGACATATGGCTGGTCACAGTAAATGGCACAACATCCAAAAACGCAAAGGTGTACAAGATAAAAAACGAAGTAAAGAATTTACTGCTGTTGCCCGACTGATCATGTCTTCCGTAAAAAAATCCGGTGTCACGGATCCAGAACAAAATCCCACACTTCGCTTAGCACTGGATAAAGCACGTGCAGTCAACATGCCCAATGACAATATTAAGCGGGCGATCGCACGTGGTTCAGGAAAAAGTGAATCAGGTGCTTCCTTAGAGGAAATTCTGTATGAAGGCTATGGTCCATTTGGAATTGGTTTCATGGTTTTAGCACGAACTGATAACAAACAACGTACGGGAGCAGAAATCCGCAATTTATTTTCTGCACACGGTGGATCATTAGCCGGTCCTGGGGCTGCAGGATACCTCTTTTCTATGTCGGAAGGGGAGTATACCCCAACGATCACTGTTGACCTAACCGCAGAACAATTCGAGGCTACTGAGAATTTTATGTTGGAGTTAGAGTCACAGGACGATGTGGATGGTGTGTGGCATAATGCAGTGAGCTCTTCTACTTAACAGGGGAATACTACCGGTCTATGCGTAAGCGCGAACGTTTCATTATTTCATCGATTTTGTTGGCCTTTGGATTACTTGCAACACAATTTGTTTCTTCCGACATTCGTCCAATTGCGATTGTCTTATTTTTTATTGCCTCGTATTTAACATCGGCATGGGCGCTAAACAAGACCCTTAACGGATTAGAATGGCTGACAGTAGTTCCCTTTCCAGCCTTCTATTCACTATCAGTATCACTATTCTATTTTTTGTTACCCTCCAACATTATTTCGCGTGTAGCAATCTTACTGCTCTTCGGTGTTGGGATGTACGCACTGTACCTTGCATCGAATATCTTTTCTGTGGGAAAAGTTAAAACGATTCAGCTTTTACGGGCAGCACATGCAGTAGGATCACTATTTCTTTTTTTGTTATGTCTCTTCTTTTTTAACTTTGTTCTCTCGCTGGGACTATCACCGCTTCTCAACGGACTTTCTATCGGTGCCTTTGTATTTCTACCTATTCTGTGCGGTATCTGGTCGATTGAACTGTTGCCATCATTGAGTTCCCGTGTCATCGGTACGACGGTCTTTCTGTCACTGGCATTAGGTGAGATCGGAGTGGCGTTATCATTACTTCCCATTGGACTATGGGCATCCTCACTTTATTTGACAGCCATCTTGTACGTAGGCTATGGCATTATTCAGAATTACTTTATCGGTAGGCTCTTTGCCAAGACACTGCAAGAGTACATTTGGCTTGTCCTCTTTGTTTCAACATCTCTTCTAGTACTCCTAGAATGGAAATAACCCCTATTCGGGATACCTTCGTGTGTAAGAATGATCCGTCTACCAGATATACCAGGCACTAAAGAAGGCTTCATTGACCAGGTTACTGAAATTGCTTGGCCGTAACACAATTCGTGGTATGGAAGCAATGGAAAAGTGACAAAATACTCGAGTAAAACGCCTAAATGTAGGTGAGTAGGAGCTCTAAAAAACCGCTCAATAGACCAGGGGAGAGGGAAGTGATCATACTATATCAGCCTGCCTGGGAAACACTTCGCACACAACACAGCACGCGATAGTATTATAAGACGTTGTGGTCTATTATTTCACGACATGTGGAAAACTATGACCATACGAAGGTAACTATCAACAGAACCGTCCTTCAAACAAAACCCGAACACCGGCTTATAGGAGGTGTGATCTGGAAACAAGTCCATGTTACTCAGAGATATCCTATCCTCGTCTGACTCCCATCAAGAGAGATTTAATATTCTCTATGGAATCAAGTGCGAGCCACTCGTTATAACCCTCCTCACTTTCGAATTCAGTTCGTAGCTGGTCAAAGTTGACATTTCCTGCCGTAAGAAGCCTAATAATGAGAAATTCTGCATATAAGTGAGTGAACATCTCTAACAACATGGGATTTGAGAACTCTCTCATCCGAGGTGTACCCAGTTGACGGTGTATCTCATCTAACTGCTTACTGAAAGCATCTTTCATTATAGCGTTATTGCTGTCTAAGACCAGCTGTTCCTTGATTTGCTGCATATGTTTGTATTGTAAGATCCCCAGGTGGGTAGTCAATACATGTGCCAAGTCGTACAATATACCTTTTACGACATAGTGTCTGGTTTGTCACTTAAACAGCCATTACTGTTTCGTGTGATCATTGTACATTTATTGTTGGATTTAGTGCACTCATTCGTCCCCGTTGTCATTTACCTGTACGAATACTAGAAACCATTAATCGCGTCATGGTGACCCTATTTATCCAAATACCCACAAAGTTGCTAATGTAAGAAAACCCGAAGGATCGGACTCCAATGACACCACTAAAGTGGTTAAAAAGCAAAAGCAAAGGAAGATAGATGACTACATATGAACCCTATCCCTAAATCACCCGATTTTGGGCATTTAAACGCCTTTTAGCCTGGTAGAAGCCGAGTTTTAATCTCTAGAATGTGGGTGTAATGACGGATTAAGCCGGATAGCTGAATCAATGGCACGTTGGTAGATACGTGCGGAATGTATGACCATCAGATTTTCAGTGAACTGTTGGAAATTTCCATTTTTTGTTGAAACATAGTAACCAAGTTTTAGATATTTGGCTACGGTAAAGATCTGCCAGAATCTTCGATAGAGTTCCCGCATATCCGACGTACCGCCGTAGACATTTGACTCAATGAAGTTTTGCAATCGAGCAAAAGCTCTAGCATCTGCCGAAAACTGTTGAGCTTGTGGTGTAGCTCCCCGTAAGAATGCCTGTACCTGATGTGGTTCGAGTTGAGGACAATACTGATTGTCATAAAAACGAAATATATCTTTACGGACTGTCTCCGACGTTCTTATCAAAGCGTAATGATAATTGGGAGTGCTTAAGGCATTTAACGGAACAACTCGATGAGGATTATTTTGTAGCCCATTTGTTGCGACCATTAAGTCCGGTACTGAAGCGCAGGTATCATGTGGATGGGTGTGAACAGTAGCAATGGGAGTCTGAGAATTTGGCAGGTTTGTGGGGTATTCCAAGTCAACCTCGTCATGACCGGAAACTAATCCTTGCGGGTACAGTAACCGTCTGAGATTTAAATCCAAGAGGATGAAACCACCAACTTCATTCACATCATCTGGTTTGGGGCACTCTTGGCATCTGGTGAGGAACTGCTCAAGTCCTTGTGAGGAAAACTGACGGGGAAGTCGATCATAGGATAGTAATGGAGACGAACCATCCATGTGTGCCACGAATGCTTCAATACTGCCCTCTCTAATTGGATGGTTCTCATATGCACTGGAATTTAAGATGATCTCACCCTTCGACATAGCTGCTCGTTTAAGTATTTCTACTTAATATTATACAATAAGCATTACTTACACGATAATCCCCTACCCTATCTGTTTCATACATTTATGTCTTCAAAAGTAACTGATGTTTTTTGACATAAAACAGACAGAGACTTACAATGACACTCATATGACAGATAAATTACACCCCGTAACAGAAGAAACAGCTGCTCAAAAAACTGTTGCAGAGATTGATGCACGTTTGAACTATTTTAAAGAGCTTTTTAAATCAACACTCCCAGAACGTTCCATTAAAACTGCTTGGTTAAAAAAGTATACGAATAGAAAACCTGTCCCAGAATCTGAGCTTCGAGTTGGTGACTATTACTTAATTCGAACAAGAGATTCGTCATTACAAGAAGTTGTCATTCCGTTTAAACTCGGAACCGCGACGAATGAGGATGCGTATGGCACCCTAGTCACACGACTTCGTGCGGACACACATGACGAAATACTTGGGGCAATTGGCGGTAATCAGATTGAAAATATTTCTATTACTTCTGATGGCTTACGAACGTTCAAAAGTGCAGATATAACTCAGGAGCAGGATGAAACTAAGCCTGATCTAGGTCCGTTCATCGCTGGTCATCCTGCTTCAGAAAAAGCGGACTATACGATTTTCCCACTTACTCGGGCAGAAGCTGAAGAGATCAGACGTCAAATTGTTTCAAGCCTTCCTCCTGAAAAACGTGATTAATGTAGTCATCAATTAACTCACTCAAAATTCACCATCAAAGTTGTTTTCACTTCTATCGTTTTCTGAGCGTTCTATTCCCTCTTGTTCACGAACTATTTTTGTCGCACAATGAATTAGATTTTGACACAGTTTCGTAATTATTTCACTTTATTATAACTACTCAAGAATAGTTGAAAATGCTTGAGTAATTATTTAGTTAATAGCAATTGTAACAATTGTGTCAAAAAGGATGGATAGGTCCACGTAAAGACCTATCTGAAGAATATAGCAATCACTGGGCACTCACTGCTAGTTCTGCAGCCTAACCACTATAGGACGAAGATCTGGAGAGACTTTTATGAACGCGAATACTATTCTCACTCCCCTGCACGGTCAAATCATCCAGTTTTTAGATCATATTGAAGTAGAGCGAAATTTAAGTCGACTCACAATTCGTAACTATCGCCATTACCTATCCCGCTTTGCAGATTGGTTTGCGCAAGAAGGCTTTACAGACATCACGCAGTTAAACTTGGATATTGTCTTAAAGTACCGTGTCTATCTATCCCACTTTTCGGATATCTACGGCAGAGAACTGACAAAGAAGACCCAAGGGTATCATGTCATTGCCCTACGCTCCTTTTTAAAGTACTTAGTGAAAAACGATATACCAGTCATCGCACCGGAGAAAATTGACCTTCCCAAAAGTGAAGGTTTGCACATGCATTTCCTAGACGAGACCCAGATCGAACGCCTCTTATCCCAGCCATTAAGCTCCACAAAACAAGGCCTTCGAGATCGAGCAATCCTTGAAGTACTCTTTAGCACGGGGCTTCGTGTCAGTGAGCTTGCCTCTCTGGATCGAGAGCAAGTCGATACACAGCGTCGTGAATTTGGGGTGATTGGCAAGGGAAGACGGGCTCGCGTCGTCTTTCTATCCGAGCGTGCTGCTTCCTATGTCGAGTCCTATGTCGTCTCCAGATCAGATCACTACTCTCCCCTGTTCATCCGCATGAACCGTGATGATGCTCCCGATACCGAGGGCGAAGCTATGCGATTGACTGTGCGAACAATTCAACGCATTGTGGAAAAGTATGCAAAGGCTGCTAAGCTCCCGATCAAAATCACTCCACACGGGATCCGTCACTCCTTTGCCACGGACTTGCTACATAATGGCGCTGGCCTTCGTGATGTACAGGAATTGCTGGGACACAAGAATATCGCAACCACCCAGATCTATACCCACGTGACTAGAGCTGACTTAAAAAAGGTGCATGAGAAATTTCACAAGAAAGAAGAGGTATCTGATCAGTAACTTATCGCTGCGTTTGTTTTGCGTAGTAGAGGATACCATCATAGATGGACTTATTTATCTCTCGTTGATCTATTTCGGCTTTCCCTGTCGTCATTGAAGTTTGTGACAATCGACCAGTTAAAAACTTTTCCCGACCTTTTGTTCTTCCAATAAAATCAGCTTTAAACTTGTCTGGATCGAATCTTTTTCCTGATGCAAGCTTGAACTGTAAGCCATGAAGTCTATTTTCCTTTACGGTGTCTCGCACACCATTTGTGAAGATCATTTTATTTGAGTCTAACTGAGCGAGTAAATCGGCAAATTCTTGAAATTCTGCTTGCTCTGCATCATAAGCACTTTGACTTTCAGTCAAGCGAAGATTCACGACCTCCATGAGTGCGGCAAACTCTTTTGATGACTGAATCGGAGGGGTTGCTGTCTTTACAGCGTCTACTAACGCTTTTATTTCTGGATTTTGAGTCAGTTTTGCTCTGTCAGTATCAATCAAAATCACATCGACAGAAACTAACGCGTCTTGTAAGTTGTTCTCAAACAAGGCAACAACTTCAGCTTCAACGGCTTGATTGAAGCGTAAAGTTTCAGGATCAGTGACTGCAATGTCGATAACAGGTTCTGATGGGATGTCTGGTTCAGGTTTAGGTGGTTCTGGTTCACTGGGAACTTGTGGCTGGTCAGGGTTTGATGCAGGGATTGCTTGCGCTGAACTATCTATAGTGGTTCGAATAACATTGGCTTGGTCCAAGGTAGTAGTAATACCTGCGATAGTTTCATCTGGTGGTATGCCAGCCCGATTCGCTGTGCTCTTATACAGACGTATTTGCTCATTAAGTAGTTTGCTTTCAGAAAGTAATAGATTTGCTTGCTCGCTTGTTGGTGTACCGACAACGTTTTCCTGTAGCTTTCCTATGCGTTGTGCGGTTTGACGTACCATATCTGCACTTCTTTTGGCTGCTTCTTTATACAGTGACGTTAGTCGTTGTGATTCTTTTGGCGCATACAAAATCCGTATTGCATCGCCATTATCACTCTCTGCTTTTAAAAGTGCCTTTGTCCAGCGTTCACCAGTTCCAGGTGTTGAAGATGCAGTTGCAGCGGTATATTGGGTGTCGCGATATTGCTGAACCGTGATTTCCCCTGCCACTAATTTATCAACCAAACTTTTAGCTGTAGCATCAAGATTAGCCGAATCTAATCTTTCCCCCACGCTTTCTCTAGTAAGTTTTTCATTTGAAACATAAAAAGTTGCAGCTTCATCGGGAGTATAATTGCGAACATCGGCCATAATTATAGCCATCATATCTACATTTGGGATAACTATCAATGTTTTGTAAGAAGCTCTAATCGGAAAACCGGCCTAACAAGCCTCTCAAACGGGAACGACGTTTAGATAATGAGATTTCTTTTTTGAAACGAGGGTCGCCTTCCTTGTCAGTCCCAGCGGCTAAGTATCCGGACTTTTCTGCCTGTCGACTTGTCCACATCGGAGGGTTACTCCGATCCCGTAGGATAATTTGCAACGTGTCGATGTTTTTACTTGGCCCGATTTTTTCCCAGATAGAGATCACCAGTTTTTCACTTTGATCTAATAATGCTGATCCTACGCCAACAGACTTTAGCGACTCATAAATGATTTTAATTTCTGACCAGTATTCTACAGTTCGTAGATCTAACTTTCGTCGGATTGAATCGATACTTACTTCCCCAGTGGGATCAGTGTAGACAGAGCGGTTTGCCTCAGGGGTGAGATCTTTTGCATCGACGATATCAACGTCAATGCTAAAATTCCGTTTTTGCAAGTTTAGAGGTTTAAGCCTAATTTTGAATCGCTGTAGCTTTCCATCCGTTCTTATGAGCTCAAAAGGTTCTGAATAGAGTTGAACTGTCGGTTCGTTTTCGGAAGAAGTGTCAAGCATCGCAAGAACTTGTTTTTCGAAGGCTGCAAAAGCTTTCTCCAATTTTTCTCGATTGGATCTTCGAACTTCTTCCAAATTCCTGGTCTCTCTGTCCATAGTAACCTTAATCTTTCTTTCTACGGAAAATGCCTCCAAATAAACTTCCCCTTCTTCTCTCTTTCAACGGAACATATTTTTCAAAGTGAGGTAAGTCATGTAGGTTTTCGTTAGCATCCTCAATTCTGTTATATCCATGCGTCAAAGCTTGTTTACTAGTCCATCCTTGAGGTTCGCTATGATCATCAGTTACAAGTCGAAGGTAATCAAAGTTCGAAGAATCTGACAGCTCTTTCCAGATTCGAAGAAGGAGAGATTCCCTTTCTTCAAAAATTACTGAACCGATACCAACGCCTCCGAGAGATTCTTGGTGGATATGAAGTGATGAGTCATATTGAACACCCTGTTCTTTTGTTCCCTCAATCTGATGTGGACCATTCACAATGAATTCAGCCGCAACAATAGATTCACCATTAGAGTTCAGCAGGTCTAACAAAATATCCGGAGCAACTGTTGTCAACTTCATTCTATCCAGCTTAAGTCTATATTCATCCATGTTTCCAAATCTATCTGTGAGGTGCAAAGGCTCAGAAACTATAGCATTAGTCCTTGCCATTGATTCTCTCGAATGGAGAGCTTTCACTACTTTGTCTTGAAGCTCATTAAATGCCCGACGCAGAACCACTTGATTCTGTCTCTGTATTTCAAGACGCTTTTCTGTTTCATCCATAGCTGCCTACAGTGTCTCATACGACAACGTCACTGTCATGCTAAAAGTGGTACTTCCAGGTTCCACATTAGTAGGCAGTGCGGCACTTCCTACTCCACCACGACCTTCTAGGGCAACATCTTTCGCCATCATTGGATAAGGGCTAATTCCACCGCCATTGTTGTTTTCGATGACATTGACGATTTTTCCGAGTCGTACTCCCGACAAGCTAGCTAATTCTTCTGCTTTTTCTTTAGCTCGCTTAATCGCCACTGCCCGTACTTCTTTTTCTACCTCACGTCTTTTGTCTTCTGATAATGTAAATGTTACTCCGCCAATCTGATTTGCTCCGTCTTTCGTTGCGGTATCCACAATCTGTGTTACTTTACTAAAATCTTTAGCTTTTACCTGCAAGTTCACATTGAGAGCATAGTTGGTAATGGTCTGAGTTCCCGTTCGATAGTCATAGTTTGGATACAGGTTGTAGTTAATAGTCTTGATATCCTGTTTCTCAATTCCCATCGTTGATAGGTCTTGATTGATTTTATTGATGACCTGATTTCCCCGCTCTTGTACTTTTTGGACGGAAGAGTCGGAGACTTGAATGCCAAGATTTATCTCAGCTCGGTCTGGTACAGCAGTGATCTCCCCTTCCCCAGTCACATCAAAGGTTGATTGTTTATTGGTAGTAGTCTGAGAAATACTCAACGGAATGGGACCAAGGATGCGAACAGCTCCTACAATCAAGCCTACTCCAATGACTGTTCCGGCAACTGAGGAAAGAAGTGCTTTTTCCATAGATTTCCTTATCGATGACTGGGTAATGGTGGAATTATCATACCAAAAAATAGGTCAGCCTGAGAAGAAGTTTCAATTGGTATGGATATAACTGATAACTTATTGTCGTCTTTTTCTACCGTCTTCGCGAATCCTAGATTGTACTTCTCCAAATGTGAACCCAAGGGCAGTGGTTTCTTTCGGATGGGAAACTCCCTCTATAAATGGAAGAAATATATACAAATCAATATCATCAGTTTCTTCCGCCGGCATGAATTCATGATATTTGATCCGTTTGCCATCCATTCTGTAGGTTTTTCCAATTTCAAGTCGTGATGGGTGCATAGCAACGATTAAACTAGAGTGAGGTAATCAGTGAAGAGACCTGGCTAGCGGTCAATACAACTGATCTAGAGCGATTGAATTCCGGATCCCTTGTGAAGGAGTTGGAAATAAAACAATAAACAGTTTCCTTTCCCTGCTGACTTTGGATGTCTGCCAAGAACAACTGTTGATCATCTGGGGAAAAATAATACACGCCTTCTAGAGTGAGTTTATCAACATTCATACTACTCCATTCTGATTGCGTTAAACTAACTACGAATTCTCCAATTTGCTCTTTTTCTGTTTTTTACAATTTTTTGAATGGCTTGTTGTTTCTCTGCCGCGCTTCGCTGGTCGCTGTCAAGAAAATAGTCAATAACGGCACCCGCTGAACCTGAAACGCCCATTCGTACAGCTTCTTGAAGCGTGAGTGGGAAAGCGACAAGGACAACGAGTTTGTCTGCTACAGAGGGTGGTGTTCTAATACCGTGTTCTTGAAGTTGTCCATGTGCAATGTACTTTGCGACTCGACGATCTTTCTCTTCAACACCAGGGGTGAGCTGTGTGCTACTTAAAAAAGTTGTTGGTCTTGCAAGTGACTGTCCAACTAAAGCGAAGAACTGTGGATCCCAGTAAATGGGAAACTCATATTCGAGTTCTTCTCCGATGCGTCGAGGACGGACGTGTACAAACTTCTGATCGGAAGTTGTTTGGATGTACGAAGCAAGGGCACGACGTAGCTCTGCAAGATCTTTTTCATTCATAATTTTTGCAGTCTACTAAAGTAGTTTGCAAAACTCAATACCATTTGTAAGTGAACAATTTATTAACACATCTTTATTTTTCTTCTGGATCCGGATGGACGGCAGTCACTGCATCCAATACTTCCTCGGTGGTCTTCTTGGTTGTAGCACATGCAGTGATCTTATCTCCCTTGGCCATTCGCATCAAAATCACACCTTGAGTTGGTCGCTTTAAGATCGGAACATTCTTTAATGCGATCTTAATGACTTGTGCGGACTTCGTGGTCAACACTGCTTCATCAATGGTTTCATCAACGATTTTTGCACAGGCAACATTTCCCGTCTTACTCACAATCTCACTTACCTTGACTCCCATACCGGAGCGCTTCTGTAATGGATACTCGTCGAGTTCGGTTCTCTTTCCCATTCCGTGCTCGGTAACGACTAAGAGATGTCTAAAGAGTTTGCGACGCTTGTCGGCTGGTTGTTCCAATTTTGGTGGGAAACTTTCAACTCCAACCACATAGTCTTCTCCCTTAAGCTCGACAGCTTTAACTCCTTGGGTATCACGGGCCGAGGACTTCACTTCTTTTTCATGGAAGCGGATGCTCTTTCCCTGTTGGGTAATGATCATGATGTGATCATCGCCGGAGGTTACTCGTCCAAACACCAACTCATCGTTATCTTTGAGTAGGATTGCAATGATTCCAGATGATCGGATATTGGCAAAGTCCGCTAACGGTGTCTTTTTGATTAACCCACGAATGGTGGCCAAACAAATATACTTCCCTTTGGGATCTTTCTCATTCATGGTTAAGATTGCTTGCAAATGCTCTTCGGCTTGCAAGTTCACCAAGTTGACGATGGCTTGCCCTTTGGCGATACGACTACTCTCTGGGAGTTCATAGACCTTCGTCTTAAACACACGACCCTTATTGGTAAACAGCAACAAACTGTCATGGGTATTACAAACTAATAGCTCTGATACAGCATCTTCATCTTTGGTTGTCATTCCGGAGACACCTTTGCCGCCTCGATGTTGCGAGCGATAGGCAGTTGGGTTCAAGCGTTTGATATATCCAGTTTCTGTCACCGTAATAATGGTTTCCTCATTGGCGATCAAGTCTTCCTCAGTAATTTCTCCCAACTTCCCTTTATGGAGCTTGGTTCGACGCTCATCCCCATGCAGGTCAATCATCTCTTTGGTTTCCGAGACGATCGTTTTTAAGATTTTCTTTGGATCGTTTAGGAGAGCTAGTAACTCATCAATGAATGCCATGATCTGCTTGTATTCATCTTCAATCTTTTGGCGTTCCAAGGCTGCAAGCTTTCGAAGCTGCATGTCGAGGATTGCCACTGCTTGAATCTCTGAAAGCTTGAAGCGTTCCATCAATGCGGCTTTGGCAGTGTCACTGTCTTTGGAAGCACGGATAGTCTTGATCACTTCATCGAGATGCGACAGCGCAATAAGTAATCCTTCTAAGATATGTGCTCGAGCACGTGCTGCACGCAGATCAAATTGAGCGCGACGAACGACCACGACTTGGCGATGGGAAACATATTCCATCAAAATAGTTTTGATGTTCATCAGTTGGGGCGTCCCTTCGGAGGACAGTGCCACCACGTTCATCGGGAAAGTTGTTTGCAGTTCGGTTAGCTTGAACAACTGATTAAGCACTGACTTGGGACGTGCATCTTTTTTCAGATCAACCGCAATACGCATTCCATCTCGATCCGATTCGTCGCGAAGATCTGAAATTCCTACAATCTTTTTGTCACGGGCAAGTTGAGCAATCTTGGCAACGAGTTTTGATTTGTTAACCTGATAAGGTAACTCGGTCACAATGATTTGAAACTTTCCCGATTTGTTCTCAATAATTTCAGCTTTTCCACGTACCAAGATGCGACCACGACCAGTTGCATACGCTTCTTTAATTTCTTTGAAATCAAAAATGGTTCCGGCGGTGGGGAAATCTGGTCCTTTGACATATTCCATGATGTCATCAAGTGTGGCATCAGAATCAAATTCACCGGCGATTCGATCAGCTGAGTCTGTCTCGACGTTTAAAGGAGTATCCCCTTCCCCAATTTTTGCTTGGGTCGCTTTACCCATTTCGATCACTTTGAGGAGTGCATTACAGACTTCCGTTAGATTATGTGGAGGAATCTTGGTGGCCATTCCGACCGCAATTCCTTCACTTCCCATGAGGAGAAGATTTGGAAGTCGCGTCGGGAGAACCGTGGGTTCTTGAAGGGAGCCATCAAAGTTATCCGCGAAACCGACTGTTTCTTTATCTAAGTCTGCTAACAGTTCTTCGGTAATCTTGGAAAGTCGAGCTTCGGTGTAACGCATGGCAGCTGCACTATCACCGTCAATCGATCCGTAGTTTCCTTGACCATCTACGAGTGGATACCGCATTGAGAAGTCCTGAGCCAACCGAACCATGGCTTCATAGACAGGGGCATCACCATGGGGGTGATACTTTCCTAAGACCTCTCCAACGATACGGGCAGATTTCTTGTAAGGAGTATTCCATCGAATTCCCATCTCTTTCATTGCGTACAAAATACGACGGTGAACCGGCTTTAAGCCATCACGCACATCAGGAAGTGCACGAGCGACAATCACACTCATGGCATAGTCTAAGTACGACTTTTGCATTTCATCGATGATCGAGACCGGACGGATACGTCCAAATCTGCTATCGTACTCTGCGAGTGCTTTTGGTTCGTTTTCTTCTGGTGATGGTGTGTTGTCTGACATAAAATATTACTTTTTCTACGCTAGAAATTACTTCTTTCCCTGATTCACAAATATATACCTATCTATAACTTATAAATTATGAGCGTTTCCCTGCCGGTATCCAATTCACTGCATATAAACCACTTTGACGCACAAAACCTGCACCAATTAGCAGATCGTTATATCTACCATTATCAAAAAACTTTACTGCAATTTGCATTTCACTTTCTGATGCAAGTTGTCGTGCAATCTCAAGTGTAAGCCTGATAGCTGCTTCTATTTCTTTGGTACTATAGTCGATCCACTCATCAACATGGACATTCATGAAATGTTCGTCAGCAAAGTATCCAATGAAAGCAGCTTCAGGATGCGGTTTTCCACTAGCATCTGTGAATCTGTAAAGTGTCGAGCCATTCCATGTACTTTCACTGTATCCCTTAAATCGATCCAGGTTGGGCATAGAGTTTCTTCCTACTTACATTTACAGTCTCCGTCACCACAACATCCATCCTCTGCAGATTCTTCGGCAAACTTTGCGGCTGATTCTTCAATTTCTTTTTCAGCAGCTTTTCGATCAGCAAACTTATGGACCTTAATCCACTTACCTGGTTCGAGTTCCTTATAGTGCTCAAAGAAATGCTTGATTCGATCCAAAATGTACTGAGGGACATCTTTGAGATCCTCATACACTCCGTACACGGGATCAACCTTCTTGTCTGGAACGGCAATCAATTTGTGATCTATGCCTTCTTCATCTTCCATCTCCAACATTCCAATCACGTGTCCTTTGATTCCACATCCAGGAACGAGTTTCTTACTGGATAAGACTAAGACATCGACAGGGTCACCATCTTTGCCTTTGGTTCCAATGACATATCCGTAGTTTGCAGGATACCCCATGGAGGTATACAGGAATCGGTCTGCCATTAGCATTCCCGTGTCTTCATCGACTTCATACTTTACGTCACTTCCATCTGGAATTTCGATAAAGAACAATAGTTTTTTTAGATCCATAGAACTCCTTTTATAACGGTTTAATCATTAATCTCGAATAAAGATGTTTGGGAATTTGTTTTCTAAACGCGCTATCATCATATCTATATCTATGTCTTGAGTTGCGATTCTTTCAGAAATTAGATCATCAGTCTCAAGCAGTGAGAGTGCCCACATCATTCCCCCTGCCCAAGCAACGCTTGCGTCTCCAGAATGTTTGACTTCATCCATGTGTAAAGAAACTAACTCACCAACTTCACGAATATCTTTAGGTGTTGCCATACTTACCTTTCAACCTCTATCAAAAACTAGTTCCTGTTTGATGTCTTCATTACTATTGTATCTCTCAAATTTTTCAAATAGTCAGCCCAATCATCAAAACGTTTTTGGTTTTCATCTCTAGATTCCGATGGATATCGAATTTCGTGTATCCTATTTTCCTTTAAATCAAACGATATTCCATTAAGAAATACCAAAGATTCATACTGTTGGGGCGATACAATTCCACTTCTTAACTTAAAATGATACCAATAATCCAAGTCCGCTCCAATGATTTTTTCCATTTCAGCGAACGCTTTAGTAAATGCACTTGTATCTACACCTTCTAGATTCATAGATCATGAACGAATACTATCAATTCTTGTCTGACAAGTTGCTGCTAGTACTTCAAGCTCATTCCATCCACGATCGATATCCGTTCGCAGGACATATCCTTGATCAGTGATACTTTGATTTAAGCGTGGATAGTCTTTTGCACTGATGGCTCCGAGCAAATCTGCATAAGTTCCGAACCATTTAAGTGCTTGAATAACTGTTGTAGAGAATAGCCCATTACTCTGAGCCTGATCAATCATCACTAGTGCAGACTGAACAAATATATCTTGTATGCCTCTTAATTTTCGTACTTCAATCGTTTCTTCAAGCACTTGTAACTGTCTTCTGGCTGCATCTTCAGGTGTATACATATTGTTTTATACATCCAAGTTAGCTAACTTGGCATGTGTTTGAATAAATTTCTTTCGTGGTGGGACCTCATCACCCATTAAGGTGGTAAAGACTACATCCACTTTCGCTGCATCTTCTAATGTAATTTGCTTGAGCATTCGCGACGCCGGATTCATGGTAGTTTCCCACAGCTGCTCAGGGTTCATTTCTCCTAAACCTTTGTACCGCTGTACATTGACGTTTAGGTTGCCAGTTTTTAATTCGTTGATCGCGACATCTCGTTCCTCTTCGGTAAAGGCATACCGGACATCTTTTTTGTTCCAGATCTTAAAGAGTGGTGGCATGGCAATATAGAGATATCCTTCTGCGACCAGCTGAGGAAGATGGCGGTAAAAGAAGGTCAACCCTAAGGTGGTAATGTGTTCACCATCAACGTCCGCATCGTTCATCAGAATAATACGATGATAGCGAAGCTTCTTAATATCAAAGGTATCTCCTAGTCCCGTTCCCAATGCGATTACTAAGTTCTTGAGCTCTTCAAAGTCCACAATTTTGTCTAAGCGGGCGCGTTCGGTATTCAAAATCTTTCCGCGTAGCGGGAATATCGCTTGAAATTTTCGATCGCGACCTTGTTTGGCACTTCCTCCTGCGGAGTCACCCTCTACCATGTAGAGTTCACATTCTGCAGGATCCGACGACTGACAGTCGGCAAGTTTTCCTGGAAGACTCGACCCTTCAAAGACACCTTTACGAATGACGGCTTCCTTAGCAGCGCGTGCAGCCATACGGGCGCGGGCTGCAAGCATGACTTTGTCGACGATGGTGCGTGATTCCTTGGGATGCTCTTCAAAGTATTGGTCAAGGCCTGCTTTGACAATTTGATACACAGCCGACTGTACCTCAGCATTGTTAAGCTTCGTTTTTGTTTGGCTTTCAAACTGAATATCATTGGATGGCATCTTCACAAAGATGACTGCAGTCATTCCTTCGCGCAAATCTTCTGCCGTGAACATGTCTTTCTCGTTTTTGACGAGTTGGTTCCGGAGTACATAATCTTTTAAGGACTTATTTAAAGCAGAACGGAATCCGGTTAAATGAGTTCCACCATCGGGGGTTTTGATGGTGTTGGCAAAACTCTCAATGGTTTCGGAATAGGAATCATTAAATTGCAGGGCGATATCTGCATACACCTTAAACTTGGTGGCATCGTACTCCCCTGACATGGAGACAACGGGATGTAATGGTTTCTTGGTGTGGTTTAAGTGGGCAACGAGTGAGCGGATACCCCCTTCGAAATAGAAATGCTGCTCCGTTTGTTTTCCCTCATCAAAAAGTTTGAAGTACAGTCCTGCCATTAGGTAGGCACGCTCGCGTAAGAAGTCTTTGATGGTAGAGACGTTAAAAGCAATGGTCGAAAAGATCGAGGCATCTGGTTGGAAGTTTGAAAGTGTTCCACTCTCATAGGTAATGAAGGTTTTTGCTTGGAGTGGGAAATACTCTAAGACCTTTTTCTCCGAAATCTCCTTTACTGGCTCCTTCGGAGTGCCGATGGTGTATTCCTGGAAATAGTACTTTTTGCTTCGTTTGACGACTACGCGCATGTCGGTTGAGAGTGCGTTGACAGCGGAAGCACCGACTCCGTGCAGTCCTCCGGAGGCTTGATAGGCCATTTCATCAAATTTTCCTCCAGCGTGGAGTTTCGTCATGGCAATTTCTAGCGCACTTACTCCAGATGGATGCATGTCAGTAGGGATTCCACGGCCATTATCGACGACCGTCGCATACCCATCTGCCGTGAGGAAAACTGAAATTTCTTTGGCGTAACCAACGATGGCTTCGTCGACCGAGTTATCGACAATTTCTTTGACAAGATGATGGAGTCCCGTCGCATCGGTGGACCCGATGTACATACCTGGACGCTTACGAACAGGCTCTAGACCCTCAAGGACGCGGATATCTGCTGCAGAATAGTCTTGCTTTGCCATACGAGGAAACTTTCTATCAATTTTATGCGTACCTTGTCAACTGGATCGCGGTTACCCGCAGTTCTTCTCGGGCGTTTAGACGACGTAAAAACGGCTTGGTTGAACAAGGAATGATCATACCATAGAACTTTGTCTCAGTGTAAAAAAGAGGCACTCAACTGCTAGTTTTGCGTTCACGTTTTTCTCAAGAAGACCGAGGGTTTTAATCACTTCTTTCCGTAAAACTGGTTGGTTTTGGTGGGTTTTGGTGAGGAATTCGTGCAGCTCGTATACGGCGCAAATCGCCGTTTCTTTGTTACTTGCCAACGTTGAGGCAAGCTCAATGCACGTTGAAATCGTAACCCCACTTGAGAGGAGTGTTTCCCAGATCGGTTGGTTTGGAAACGAGCCAGGACCAGCAGTCTTGACAGGAATTCGTTGACAGCGCGAAAGAATGGTGGGCAGCAGTTTGAACGGATATGCCGTGGCAAGAATGAGTTGCGTCTGCGCTGGGGGTTCTTCCAAGGTTTTTAGCAAAGCTTGTTGGGCAGGCAACGTCAACTGATGAGCCGGAGTAATGAGGATGAGTCGGGACTGTAGCGTCGACGGCTTCACTGCAAGGATGGTGGCAAGTTGATGGACTTGGTCAATAGATATGGAAGATTTGTCCTCTAACGGTGCAATGGTATGAAAATCGGGGTGTGCGACAAGACGGTCAATGTGGGTAAGTTTTTCCAACAGTAAAAGATCTGGAGAATTTGTCTCGACAATGAGTGTAGTTAGGAACGCTGCCATAAAATTGTGATTGATCCGATCGTCTAATCCTACTATGCTTAATGAGTACAAAACTATGTCGGATGTTACTTCTTCTCCTCTATCTTCTGGTGACGGTATTCCTACCTTCACAACCGCATCGGTTGCAGAGGTGTTGTTATCGGCAGGAAAACTAACCCAACAACAGTATGACGATCTGTCTCTCGAGCATATTAACACAAATAAAAGTATTGAAGCCCTGATTGAAGAGAAGAATATTGTGACCGAGGAAGAGCTAACTGAAGCAAAGTCTAAGGCGTACCACACCCCGTATATCAAGCTCTCCGAAACTGGCGTTTCTCCGCAAGCATTATCCCAAGTACCAGAAAGTGTCGCACGTCGCTATCGCTTGATTCCGTTTGCTCTCAACGATGAAGACGGTTCTATCTCGGTAGCCATGATCAACCCACTTGATCTGCTGGCGGTAGATTTCGTGCAAAAGAAAACCGGCAAAAAAATTAAGCTGTTCATTGGCTCTCCCTATGAAATCAATCGGGCAATCAACGAGCGCTATGCCCAAAGCTTATCCACCGAAGTCGATCAGGCACTCAAAGAGAACGGTGATAGTCAGACGGTCGTTGCCAGTGGACCAGTCATTGATATTAACCAAGTTTCCAATCATGAAATTATTCGTGAGGCACCCATTGCCAAGATTGTGGAAACGATTCTTGCCTTTGCAATCAAAGCCAAAGCCTCCGATGTCCATATTGAGCCGCATGAACACCGAACTCGGGTTCGCTATCGTCTGGACGGAATCTTAAATGAGAAGCTGGTGTTACCCAAGAGTGTGCATCCTGCGTTGGTGTCCCGTATCAAAATTCTCGCAGATCTAAAAATTGACGAGAAACGTATTCCCCAAGATGGACGATTTAACTTTCGAACGCAAAATGAAGAAGTCGATTTACGTGTCTCTACCCTGCCTACGGTGCATGGCGAAAAGATCGTGATGCGGTTACTCAAGAAATCTGGAGCAATTCCAACGCTGCAAGAGTTAGGAATGCGCGGAAGTGCCTTGACCCGGATCCAACAATCGATCACGGTTCCCCACGGCATCATCTTGGTTACGGGACCTACGGGATCAGGAAAAACCACGACCCTCTATTCTGTACTGCATGACTTAAATACTCCCAAAGTGAACATCATGACGCTGGAAGATCCAGTCGAATATCAGATCGAAGGTGTCAACCAGGTGCAGATCAATCCACAAGCGGGATTAACATTTGCCTCGGGCTTGCGTTCCTTCTTGCGACAAGATCCTAATATCATCATGGTCGGAGAAATCCGAGACACGGAAACAGCAGAGCTTGCAATCCAAGCATCGCTGACCGGACATTTAGTCTTTTCAACTTTGCATACAAACTCTGCATCAGGTGCGTTACCGCGCTTACTGGACATGGGGTGTGAGCCGTTTTTGTTAGCCTCCTCCATTACTCTAGTAATGGCGCAACGTGTATTACGAAAAATCTCAACGGAGCGCGAAGAATATACCCCTCCAGCTGAGGTGGAACGTGACATCCGTGAAGTTTTAGGTCCTCTCTATGATGGCTGGGCAAAGTCCAAAGGCATGGAAGGTAAACCGTTAAAGCTATGGCGCGGAGTGAAGAGTAAGAGTAATAATGATACGGGATATGAAGGTCGTGTTGCGATTTTTGAAGTTCTGCAGATGAATGACAAAGTTGCTCGGTTGGTTTTGGAGCATCGCCCGGCTGCGGAGATCGAAAAGCAGGCGCAAGATGATGGAATGTTGCTCATGAAACAGGACGGCTACTTGAAAGTCTTAGAAGGGATCACCACAATAGAAGAAGTATTGCGTGTGGCACAAATCTAATAAAGGTACCTTATGACAATGGAAGACATGCTCTCGCTCTGTATTAAGCAAAATGCATCGGACCTGCATTTAGTGGTAGGAGCCCCTCCCACCCTCCGATTAAATGGTGAACTTACTCCCATTGCCGGGCTAGCACCGCTGACGCCTCAAGTCTCCCAAGAGATCATTTTGTCGATTCTCTCGCAAGAACTCAAAGACCAATTATTGGTAAATAAGGAAGTTGATTTTTCTTTCCAACATAAAGATTCTGCGCGATTTCGTGTGAATGCCTATTATCACAAAGGGACTGTTGCGGCGGCATTGCGCTTAATCCCAACGAAAATTAAAACGATTGAAGAACTCCATTTGCCTTCTAGTCTGCACCAATTCACGACCCTCAAACAAGGATTTATTTTAGTCACCGGACCAACGGGACAAGGAAAATCCTCGACACTGGCAGCGATCATTGATGAGATCAATCAGACCCGAGCAGAACACATCCTAACCATTGAAGATCCGATCGAATTCTTATACACGCCCGCGCAAAGTATCATCTCTCAGCGTGAGCTCCATGCCGATACGCATTCTTGGGAAGTTGCGCTAAAGTCAGCGCTGCGTGAAGATCCCAATATCGTGCTAGTCGGAGAAATGCGTGATTATGAAACCATTGCGGCGGCACTAACCGTGGCTGAAACGGGACATTTAGTATTCGCTACCTTGCACACCAACTCTGCCTCTCAAACTATTGACCGTATCATCGACGTTTTCCCAGAACATCAACAGGGACAGGTTCGCATGCAGCTGGCAAACACGCTACAGGCTGTCGTTTCCCAGCGACTCATTACCAACCTTAAGGGAGAATTGAGTGTAGCAGTGGAAATGCTGTTGGCGACGAGTGCGGTCCGTAACATCGTGCGTGAAGGGAAAACGTTCCAACTAGATAACGTTATCTCCACCTCCGCAGAACTCGGGATGATTTCCTTAGAAGTCAGCTTGGCAAAACTAGTGAACTCCGGTGAGATCTCGTTTGAAAAAGCAATGGAAGTGGCCACATGGCCAGACCAATTAGCGCGATTAGTCAAACGTTGAAATCTGTATGCAAATCTACAATTACAAAGCCCGCACACAGCAAAATGAAACCGTGACCGGAAAAGTGGAAGCCAATACTGCCAGTGAGGCGAACTTGGTCCTAAGAGAACGAGGACTGTTCGTTATTTCCATTGTTGAATTCCATGAGTCTTCTCTGCTCGCAGTCCTTAAATATTCCAAGGTTTCAAAAAATGATATTGTCAATTTCACCCGACAACTCTCTACCATGGTTACTGCGGGTCTACCGCTAACGGAGGCCGTGCAAATTCTTGAAGTGCAAGCAAAACCCGTGTTAAAGAAACTTCTTTCTGCGGTTCGTCGCGATGTCGAGGGAGGAATGACACTGGCAAAAGCTTTGGAGAAACATCCGACCGCTTTTAGTACGGTCTACATTTCCTTAATCAAAGCGGGTGAATCAGCTGGTGTCCTGGATCAAGTGTTGCATCGGTTGGCGGATACACTGGAAAAGCAAAAAGAATTTTCTTCAAAAACAAAGGGAGCACTCATTTATCCTGCCATCGTCATGCTTGCCATGGTCATCGTAGGTTTTGTGATGATGATTTTTGTGATCCCCAAAATGACCGAGATGTACAAGGATTTTGGTGCGGATCTTCCCATGCCCACGATGGTCTTAATCACCATCTCCGATTTCATGGTTGCCTATTGGTATCTCTTGCTGATTGTAATTGGTGGAGGCGCCGTAGCATTTAATGCCTACCGTAAAACTCCTGCCGGAAAACTGAAGGTCGATGAGTGGTTACTCAAACTGCCGATTTTTGGTGAATTGCGAGCCAAGATTGCTTTGGTTGAATTAACGCGTACGCTGTCCTTGCTGATTTCAGCAGGTATTTCCCTGCTCACTGCGATTGAAATTTCCTTTGATTCTGTGGGAAATATGGTCTTTCGTAACGCCCTGGTAAAAATTGCAAAAGATGTGGAAAAGGGACAATCCCTCTCTAGCAGTGTGGCAAAACGCGTGGAGTTCCCGGTCCTGATGTCCCAGATGATTTCTGTGGGTGAGGAAACAGGAAAGTTAGATGAAGTCTTACTCAAGTTGTCGGCTTATTTTGAAACAGAGTCGGAGCATGCGGTCAAAGGATTGACAACCGCTATGGAGCCTCTTATTATGATTGTATTAGGCATCGGAGTAGGCTTGTTGATCATTGCAATTATTTTGCCAATCTACAACCTTACGAGCCAATTTTAAGGAGAACGTCTATGTCCACATTTCCCCAGATGCCCAGGTGGGTATCCTCGTTTCGATCAAGCAGGATTGGGTTTACCCTGATCGAATTGCTGGTGGTCATTGCCATTTTGGGTATTTTAGCTGTAGCGGTGCTTTCTACCATTAATCCTATTGAGCAGATCAATCGAAGTCGCGATACTCGCACCCGTTCGGATGCTGCAGAAGTTCTCTCTGCTGCAGAACGCTACTATGCTAGTCGAGAAATCTACCCATGGAACGTTGTTCCCAGTGGAACCAATACGCTTCCAGCAACAGGTTTCTATTGGAATGCTAGTTCCAGTACCAATAACAACTGGTTAACGGAACTGCAATCTTCTGATGAAGTTAAAGCGAACTTAATTACTCGTGTATCGAGTGATAGACGCGTGATTATCATCAAGAGTAACACCGCTGCTGCCATAACCTATGTCTGTTTCCAACCGACTTCATCCGCTTTGAAGGCAGAAGCAAAAAAGAGTTGTAATGGTTCTACAACGGTGACACTATCCGATGGTGGTTCCAACTCCTTTAACAAATGTGCAGCGAACGCAGAATATCTGTGTCTCCCGTAACACACGTGATCAACGGACTTAAATCGAATCAAAACAAGACAGCTGCAGTTGCAGCTGTCTTTGTTTATGGGTACACTCCAATCATATGCTTTTAGCTGTTGCCGTGATCTTTTGCTTAGGACTTGCCATCGGCAGTTTCTTAAATGTGGTTATTTATCGAAGCGTACATCATGATTCTCCTCTTCGAGGTCGTTCCTATTGTGACTTTTGTAAAAAACCGATCGCTTGGTATGACAATATCCCACTGATCTCTTTTATTGTATTGCGACGCAAGTGCCGTCACTGTCATGCCAAAATACCTTGGGAATACCCTACGGTAGAGCTTCTAACTGGCTTATTATTTGCCTGGTGGTATGTGGTTGGATTCACCTTCTTTAAATTAACAGAGCTTCCCTTTGGCTTCCTGCAGCCGCTGTTTTGGCTGACTGTGGGAATCTTATTTGTGGTAATCGTATTTGCGGATCTTTCCTACATGATTATTCCCGATAGTGCGGTGTTGCTATTAAGCATTGCGGCGCTTTCGTACCGTGGGATGTTAGTTGCTCAAGGGATCATGAATGGAGATGATTTTTGGAAATCCATTGCTAGCGCGATAGGTGCCCTTGCCTTCTTTTTATTGTTAACAGTGATTACCCGTGGCAAAGGCATGGGGATGGGTGATGTCAAACTCGCATTTCCCTTAGGCTTGATTCTGGGATTCCCTCTAACTATTGTGGCAATTTTCCTTTCCTTTATCCTGGGATCTCTGGTTGCAATTCCTATGCTGCTACTGCGTACCAAAAAACTAAAGAGTGTAATTCCGTTTGGACCATTTCTGATTGTCGCAAGTGTGATAGCCTTAGTATGGGGTGAACCACTACTAGCATGGTATGTTCAGTTTTTATGAGAACCTTTCGCTTCTTTTTTAAGTATTTGATGGCAACTTGCCTTGTTCTTGGACTTCTAGCAATTATCGTTCCCTGGATCCAACTAGAACGCGCCACACGGCTACTCAACGAGGAACTAGAGTCATTAAATCCAGACTTGGCTCGTACTGAACACCGAGAACAATCCTGTGTGAATGCTCCTGGATCCAGTCCCTACTCAATTCCCATTGCCTATCAATTACGATTCTTGGATGCAACACAGTATCAGGTTGAACTGATCTGTAGTTACATTGAGGAATCACCAGTCCTCATGAGAACCGGTAAATTGCCGATGTTAGTAAGCAAACGTTCTGGCACTACCGGATTCTATTACTCGCTTGCCAAACGTGAACAAAGTTCGGTTGGCCTTTCTGCAATTTGGTATACGCGGACCATCATGCTAGATGGGGTTACAGTCGAAACCTCAAAAGATCTGGTGCAAAACGTCCATCCCACCTCCGTGTGTTCTGGCTATGGATTCACGTGCTGTGAGCAAGGTGTGTACGCAGGGGTGGGAGCGGTATATTCAGCCGTGAAGGATTGCCCGAGTACATGCTATTCTGCCTGTAGTCCCCTCCCCTATGTGGAATCGTTTAACGCCGATCCGTATCCCGAAGATGGCTCCACCGTTCGCATGCAAGGGACAAGCCAGCAGGTCATTTTTTCTTATGCCGCAAGCTCACGCGGGCCAAAGATTGCCTACGTTACCATTGATTACGGGGATGGTTCCCAAGACAAATCAACGGAACAGAGTGGCATCTTTACCCACCAATTTGAGTGTACGTCCAGCTGTAGAATTCCAGTCACTTTAACCGCGACAGATGTTACTGGACAGGTTTCAGTTGAAAACCCCCACGCAACCCTCTATATTGTAAAAGAGTAAAGGATATCTTATGACGCATGCCAAACGATCTTCCGGATTCACCCTTCTTGAACTATTGGTGGT
>JAGOVC010000023.1 GCA_018060955.1 Candidatus Woesebacteria bacterium
TGGTCATGTGTACGGTAGCCATTGGGATTGTTATTGGATTAACTCCAATCGACGAAGAGAAGAAACCTAGTTCTCGGCCGAGTCGATCCCTACGACACCTATGAATCTCTATTTAACAGGTGGACATTTAACTCCCGCATTAGCGGTGGTGGATGAATTGCAAAAAAAGCACCCCAAGGTAAAGTTGTTTTTTGTTGGCCGTGAGTTTAGTTCGACCATCTCTCGCCAGCCCTCCCATGAACGGAGTGAGATTACCAAACGAAACATTCCCTTTATTCCTATCGATGCTGCAAAGTATCACCGCGGCAATCTCCAACAATCATTGGTCGAGATTACCAAAATACTGCCATCACTTTGGAAGATGTATACCGTTTTCAAACAGAAACGCCCCAACGTGGTACTTTCCTTTGGAGGCTATCTTGCGATTCCCGTGTGTTTGGTTGCCAAGTTCTTTGGTGCTCGGGTGGTCCTGCATGAGCAAACTGCCGTTGCAGGGTTAGCAAATCAGCTAGTAGCGTGGATTGCTGATATTGTCGCTGTTTCTTCACCTGACTCTCTTCCATTTTTCCCGGAAGGCAAAACAGTGGTTACTGGGAATCCTATTCGTTCCAGTTTGTTTCGCGAGTACAAAGTCGCTCCCGAGTGGTTATCAGAGATTTCTACCGAAAAGCCCATTATCTATATCACTGGTGGATCGCAAGGTTCTCATATTATGAATCGCACCGTCAGTGAGCTTTTACCTAGGCTGACACGAGACTATGTGATTGTCCATCAATGTGGAGTCTCTGCAGATCATCAAAATTTACTCGAACTCCAGCAAGAGCGCGAAAAATTATCCGAAGAATACCAACTGCGCTATATTATCCGTGAATGGGTTGAAGAGCGTGATGTCAGTTATTTATTCCGACGGGCGAAATTTGTCATTTCCCGTGCGGGTGCCAACACCGTTCAAGAACTCACACTAGCAGGTACACCTGCGATCTTTATTCCGTTGCAACATGCCCATAATGATGAACAGTTTCATAACATCGAAGGGTTAATCAAGCATGATGCTGGACTATTGATCCTTCAAAAAGATTTAGTTCCTGATGTTTTGTGGGAAACGGTGACCCAGATGGAGCGACAATACGACACCATTAAAGAAAACATGCAGCAGGAAAAACAGCATTTGATCACCAATGGGACCGCACGATTAATTGAGTTACTGGTAGCGTAATTACTCGATCACATCTTTTCTATTTAACTCTTGAATCAGTTTTTAGGTACAATGACTGCATGCGCTTTTTTGAAAAGAAACGAAGCAGAGGGACTCGTACTGTTTATCAGCATCAAAATACCAAGAACAAACGATTTGTCTTGCGCGGTGTGCTACTAGGCATAATGTTCCTTGTTGTTGGTAGTTTTATCTGGATTATTTTAGAACAGTTTCGGGTGACAACAATAGAGTGCCAATTTGATGCACAGCCGTGTCCCGAAGAATTCGTTACTGCGAGTCAGACGGTACTAGGAAGGCATATTTTTGCCATTCAAGTTGTCCCAATTCCAGGATATTCGGTTAAAATCACACGGCATTTCCCAAACAGAATACTTGTGGATGTGCAAAAACCCATACCAGTGATTATTTTTCTTCAACCTTCCAATGACTATGTTGCGGTTACTTCCGATGGTTTTTTAATTCCGGCAAGTAATCCGGATCCCCTAATCTCCCAAATTACAGATACAGAAGTTTCCCAAAAGAAACCAGGAGATACCATTGATTCATCACGAGTAAATATGTATAAAGAACTCAAGAGCGCTTGGAGTAGAACCCTGGCAGAATCTATCCGATCGGTTACCATTGAGAGTCCTGAAAAGATCATACTCTCCACAGCAGAGGGAAGTGATGTTATAGTGAACGCTGGGAAGTTGACCAGTCAGCTTCACTCTTTACAACAACTTTTACTCACGCCTACAATAGATCTTGCAGGAAAAGAAGTTGACTTAAGATTTACAAATCCCGTTATTCGGGAGAAGACCAGTTAGGAATTGCCATGCCACGCCAGACTGCGATCACTGCTATTGATATCGGGACAGATAAAATCTGCACCTTGATTGTTGGTCGCGGCGCAGATGGAATCGCTCTTCAAGTCCTGGGCGTATCTAGTGTTCCCAGCAAAGGAATTAAAAAGAGTCAGATTGTAGACTTAGAAGATACGATTGAATCCATTACCAAATCGCTCGATGCGGCAGAACGCATGGCAGGGTTTGGTGTCTCCAGTGCCTTTATTTCATTATCAGGTAGTCAAATTGGCTCTCAGAACTCTAAAGGGGTCGTGGCAGTTGCAAATCCAGAAGGTGAAATCACTGCTAGTGATGTCAATCGCGTCATTGAAGCTGCCCGAGCAATCTCACTTCCGTCGTCGCGTGAAATTGTCCACGTGATTCCGCGAGAATTTCAGGTGGATGGTCAGGAAGGGATTAAAGATCCCATTGGAATGAGTGGCGTGCGGTTAGAGTCTGAAGCACATATCATCTCCGTATCTTCAATCGCTCTACGAAATCTTACCAAGTGTCTGTCCGAAGTTGGCATTAGTGTAAGTTCCTTTGTCTTTAGTGGCTTAGCCTCATCGCTTTCCACCTTATCAGAAACAGAAAAAGAATTAGGTGTCGTCTTGCTAGATGTGGGTGCGGGATCAACCTCGATGGCAGTCTATGTCGAAGGTGCCTTAACTTATTCCTGTGTTCTTCCTGTCGGTGCACGACATATCACACAAGATATTGCCTTAGGTGCGCACGTGAGTTTGGCCTCCGCTGAGAAAATCAAATTAGCCTTAAGTGCGATGCCACCAGAAAGTGTTCCTCCTACTGGTGAAACCCGAGAACAGCGACGGGAACGACTGAAACGTGAAGATGAGCTCGACGTTCGCCAACTTGGAATTGAGGATGCAGATGTTGTTTCACGCAAAGCTTTGGTCGAGAACATCATGATGCCACGCATGCGAGAAATCTTTGAAATGGTTGGCAAAGAGCTTGAAAAAGAAAAGCTCTTTACGCTGGTTCCCGCTGGAGTCGTATTAACTGGTGGAGGAGCCCTTACGACAGGAATGGGAGAAGTGTGTAAACGAACACTGTCTCTGTCGACACGAGTGGGAACACCATCCGGAGTTCAAGGCCTCTTAGAAGACTTAGATTCCCCACAGTATGCCACTTCCGTTGGATTGATCCTCTATGGATCCAAAGACGGCGGAGAAGAGGTACGTAGTTTGCGCAGTGGCGCATCTTCCTCACTAGGTGCCAAAACTTCTGGAATAGTGGAAAAAATATTATCTCTTCTAAAGTCGCTCTTGCCATAATCTCACCTTGTCACAGCTTCAAGATATCTCTTTTGTGGTCATTCTATTTCTTTCTTAATCTCCAACAACATTAATTTCACGAAACTGCTTGTATTCCTAATCACAGAACTGCTACGCTGTTTCTGTACATGCGCAATAACGTTACATTTCTACTTTCCTTAGTCTCCTTTCTCATTGTAGGCATCGGGATTTTGGGAGCAATTTACCTTGTTCGTACCCAGCAAGATCTTCGTCAACAAGCAACACAACAGGTGTCCTATTCACTTCAAGGAATAAACCTTGTTGTTAATTACACAGGTTTTCCGGAAGCCCTCATCGATATTAATGTCCATTACGCTGATGGAACCTCTCAAAACATCCATCAACAATTCTCTGAACCGTTAGGAACAACAACGAAAGTGTTTCAACTAAAATCAGTTTGTGTCACTTGGATTCAGGTGCATGGAACCAATGATCATTATTTTGGAACCTGTACCTCAACGATTCCGCCAACCGCAACTCCAACTGCAACACCACTATCAACAGCTACTCCTACTCCCACACCGCGACCAACGGCAACCCCTACAGCTACTCCAAGTCCAACTGCAACGCCAAGACCGACAGCCACACCAACGGCTACACCCCGACCTACAGCCACACCTAGACCGACAGCCACACCAACGGCTACACCCCGATCTACAGCCACACCTAGACCGACGGCAACCCCTACAGCTACTCCAAGTCCAACTGCAACGCCAAGACCCACAGCGACACCGACAGGCACACCAATCGCTGCTGCTTGTATGTCTATCACCAAAGATATCCAGGCTCCGAAATTAGGTGATCAAGTTCGATTTACCTGTGGAATTGCAACCAATGCCACGCGTTATGAATTCCGTTGGAAAGTAGATTCTGCTATCTCTGGCTTGAACCCAATTTCATCCGGATCCAATATCTCAGTGCCTCTGACAATCACGACCACAGGTGTTTACAAAGCACAATGTCGACCATGTGTGGGCAATAGCTGTACAGAATGGGAGACGTTCTAAAACTATGAAACTAGGGCGCAATGCAATTATCGGACTATTGTTAGGACTACTGGTTATTATTGGTGGTGCTGGAGTCTTTTACGTTTCGTATCGAACTTCCCAGCAAGAGTCCATTGCACCTACTGCCCCACAATCCCAACCTATAGCAGGGTCCTGTTCTTTAGAATTTACCATTACAACTCCACCATAATTGGCACAAGTTGCTCCAACTCCAACTCCAGGAGGATCGGTAAACAACACTACGACAACATATCCAGAGACTCCAAGAATGACAACACCACAGCCGACTGTAGCTGTGGTAGCTCAAGAGGAGGATAAACTACCCAAGGCAGGTACCTCTTTCCCCACAGTAGTGATCCTGATGTCTGGACTACTTATCTTCTTACTGAGTGTGTTTGCAGATCTAAGTGGATAATAAGTTGTTAGGGGAGAGAATTGGTTGTTTTTTAAATTGGGGCTGTAGGACACTTTCTTTCGTCTCCGCACACTTTCAACAGTAAAAAATGTCCTCCACAATGCTCTTGCAAAAGACCATCTCGATCGCTATGATGTGGAAAGTTTCGATTTGTTTTCGGAAAATCAACTATTCTGAATAGAATAGTTACTCGAATATCAAATATATACTCATCTATCCAACTTATTAATTCTTCAATTTCACACCTATGGCTCTCGTGAAACCTACCAATAATCAGTTCGCCAAAATTAAGGTGTTAGGTGTCGGGGGCGGTGGCGGTAACGCTGTGAACTCCATGATTGCCTCTAATCAGATTTCTGGTGTAGAGTTTGTTGCGATCAATACGGACGTTCAGGCATTATTGAACAATAAAGCAGAGACAAAATTACAGATTGGAAGCAATTTCACCCGAGGATTAGGAAGTGGCGCAGATCCCGAAGTAGGACAGCAAGCCGCAGAAGAATCCAGAGAGAAAATTAAAGAGCTTCTCTACGATACCGACATGATCTTCATCACTGCGGGTATGGGCGGAGGAACCGGAACTGGTGCCTCACCAATCATTGCAGAAGTTGCCAAGGAATCTGGAGCACTGACTGTTGCTGTCGTTACCAAGCCATTCGGATTTGAAGGGATGCGTCGTTCTGGAGTAGCAGAAGAGGGTATTGAAGCCCTTAAAGATAAAGTAGATACCTTAATCGTCATCCCGAACCAACGACTACTCGATGTTGTCGATCGCAAAATGACACTGATTGACGCGTTTCGACTCGCGGACAACATCTTGGGACAAGGTGTCCAAGGAATTGCTGATTTGATTACAGTCCCAGGTCTGGTCAACGTAGACTTTGCGGATGTCAAAACCATCATGAGTGATAGTGGAACTGCCTTGATGGGGATCGGTCAGGCCAGTGGGGAAAATCGAGCGACCGCTGCCGCACGTGCCGCCGTGTCATCTCCTCTTCTAGAAGTATCGATTGATGGAGCCAAAGGGGTTCTCTACATTATCACCGGTGGTGCAGACATGGGACTGCAAGAAATTGCAGAAGCCTCGCAAGTGATTACCCAAGCCGCAGACCCCGATGCCAACGTCATCTTTGGAGCTACGATCGATGAACGCATGGGATCCAATATCAAAATTTCTGTGATCGCTACAGGGTTTGATGAGAACCGGATGAAGTATGGCCAAAACTATATGCGCCGATCCTTTGGAGCGTATGGTCAATCAAGCGCACCAACTCCATCCTATTCCAGTCAGCAACAACCAGCTCCACAAGCTCCTCAACCACAAAACAACCCGACCCTTTCAGGAATCCCTGTTTTCTCATCATCACAGTATCAACCAGCACCACAATCACCTCCTCCACCGGCACCAACTGCGTTTACTCCGTCCTATCCTGTTTCCCAACCTGAACCGATTAAGCAAGAGAAAAATAAAGTTGATGAGCTGGATGATGAATTTGATATCCCAGCTTTCCTTCGACAAGGGAGATAAAGATGAGTGAGGATCTTCGTTTTCAAGACCATGTAAGTCTGGTATCACTTGGGCTTCAAAATGGATCTCCCGCAAGTGGAGTCTGGAGGCGTGTGGGAAATACGTATGTTTGTGATGAGGGGGGACGACGAGTGACGGTGTCGTCGGTAACCAAAAAACGACCCTTTAGCACGTTTCTTCAAGTATTAAGCTTTAGAGAACTTGGAGCTACAGCGGACACACAGTTTCAAATTGAACTGAACGGGGAAGTGCGAGAAGTCTTTAGGAGAGATGGCTTAGTCGACGGCAAAATAAGAGAACTTATGGTCAGTCTTTCATTGGCATTACGTCCAAAACGATCATAGTGTGTTGAACTTCTTTTCCATTGACATCACTAACTCCTTGGGTTATAAACCCATTTTATATGACCTCCGAATCAAACCCGTTACACTTCAAATTATTGTCACAAGCAATTCAAGAAAAAAAACTACCTCCCAATTGTGGCTGGATGTTATTGGGTACTGAGAATACGGAGCTTTCCTACCCCGCGGGTGATCGTCGGAAACATGCAGAGGAACGATTCATACTTTCTTTGGTAAAGGGATTATTGGTCATTCAAATTGTTGAATCGACCAGTGGAAGACTCGGCTACTTTACAATGGATAGTAGTGGGGAAATATCCTCTGCAGATGCTTTTTTTAGAAAGCAAAACAAGATAATCGCAGATAGAGGTATAGTCAAAATAGATACTTTCAAAACTCAGATGAACCTATTAATTTCCGAGATACGACAAAATAGAGAATAATATTTCCCCATGAAAGGGCATATATGGCTGACCAGGATGGAAGACTTCAACGAACCGTGAATGCAAAGGTTGTCGAGATAAGTAGAGAAAGAAACATTAGAGTGGAATTCCCTTGGGATAATCGATCAGAGAATGTAGAGTTTAGACTTTCCGGTATGGCAGTTAGACTTGGGGAACAACTAGAACTATTAATAAATCTGGCGCCGGATGGTAAATCTCCGGTAATTGTTTCAGCTAGGAGACTTCGGCAATAGAATTTTGAGTTCATTTGGATTAATAAAGTCTCCCAAACTTGCTTACCATTCGAATATCTGTGTATTTCAGATACTATATAGGATACTATGTCAACCAAACTTGCTGAGAAAGAAGTTATTAAACTTCGTGAAATAATTTCAGGTACACGGACGACACCTAGGTTATTAGTTGATGAAGCTGGAGAGTGGACCCTAGTTAATTGGCTTACCCACCGGTTGAAGTGCTATGCACTTCTTAGACCTGTGATTGTACCCGACAAACCCCTTGGACTTGAATCCATCGAAGTGGATCTAGTGTTGGCCGAACATGTGATCTTTTCAACATTGGCTAGATTAGATACAAGTGTAATCGAATCCCTAGGAGATTATAAAATCGAAAGCGATGGCGAGGTACGTGAGCATATGAAGGGTCAAAGATCATTCTCAGGTGTTCAATTTGATAAGGGAAGAGTAGTCTCATTTGTTCGCTTATTAATCGCCCACGCGCCGGATAGGAAATAGAGTTGACTCTTACATACTATCTTGAAAACAAAAGCATCTTGTACTATAACAATTTAGGTACCCTATACCAAAGGAACTATGCCAGAACCAACACCAGTAGATTCAAGATATCAAATTGCTCGAGAAATGCAGGATGAACATAGTGAGGGGGGAAAAGATCCTGATCCTGATACAGTAAGATGGGCACTCAATATGGAGGAAATGGCAAGAACAGTTGATTCCATTAAGACTCCTGAAAACCAAGCACGCATTACTGCACTTATTTCTGAGATTGCAAAGTCTGTTCCTTTTCCTAAGAGTCAGAATGATACGGCTAGATTAACCTTGGAAAGAATGATTGCTCAAGCTCTGGACACGGCCTTTCCACCTACCACTACAGAATCAACGTAAACTAACACTGAGTTAATATCCTACCGATGTAGTTCTTATACCTCTTTGAAAGTTTTGGTATACTACACCCAACTGCGCTTGTAGCCGCTATCCACGGCAAGCAGGGAGAAGAACTGCAGTACGCTGCAAAGTAGATCTCTCCGGGTATGCCCGTAATCGCTGGAAATAAGATTGGTTAAGGAATACTTGACCATAAGGTGGTACCGCTCGTACACAGCCCTTTAAATTGTAAAGGACTTTTGTAAGTGCGGTTTTTTTATAGGAGAACCTATGGTGACTACCAAGTTTAATCAACAACGACCAAACTTTGCAGCGATGGAAGAAGAAGTGCTGGAATTTTGGGATCAAACACAAGCTTTTGAAAACTCGGTTTCAAATCGTCCAGAATCCGAGCCATTCATCTTTTATGATGGTCCTCCCTTTGCCAACGGTCTACCCCATTATGGACACTTACTCGGAAGTACTGCCAAGGATGTCATCCCACGCTATCAAACGATGAAAGGGAAGCGTGTAGAACGAATCTGGGGATGGGATTGTCATGGAGTCCCCATTGAGAATGCCATTGAAAAGGAATTGGGATTAAAGGGCGGTAAGAAAGGAATTGAAGAGTTAGGAATCGATAAATTTAACGCAGCCTGTCGAGCATCGATCATGATGTACGACCGTGAATGGCAAAAAACCATCAAACGTCTTGGTCGTTGGGTAGATTTTGATCATGCGTATAAGACGATGGATCGCTCGTATATGGAGAGTGTGTGGTGGGGATTTTCCCAGCTCTACTCCAAGGGACTTGTCTATCAAGGAAGAAAAGTAATCCTCTATTGTCCACGATGTTCCACTCCATTGTCCAACTTTGAAATTGCCATGGATAACTCGTATAAGGACGTCGAAGACTGGTCGGTGTACGTCAAATTTCAACTGAAGAACGAGAAAAATACCTTTGTCGTTGCGTGGACCACCACACCTTGGACACTACCCGGCAACGTCGGACTCGCAGTGTTGCCCGATGCGGAATACTGCTTAGTCGAGCATCTCACAGACAACCAAGAAAAAGAGTTTTACTGGGTCGCTAAGGAGAGATTATCGATTCTCACGAGTGTGTTGTCTATTGCAAAACCTTCTGTCATCAAAACAGTAAAGGGAAGTGAACTTGATGGATTGGAATACGAGCCACTGTTCACCTATATGCCGCTGGATGGAAAGAAAGCATATTACGTGACAACGGCAGACTTTGTCAGTTTGGAAGATGGGTCTGGTATCGTGCATACCGCCGCAATCTATGGTGAGGACGACTACAAACTGGCACAAGAGAAGAATCTTCCTTGCGTTCCGACATTGGGTGATCAAGGGAAATTCTTAGATTTTGTGACTCCACTCGCTGGTCAGTTCTACAAGAAATCAGAAGATTGGATTGTGGAGGATCTTACCAAGAGAAACTTAGTCTTGCATGCAAGTAAGTTTGAACACTCTTATCCCTTCTGCTATCGCTGCGGAACACCGCTCTACTATAACGCCATGCCTGCCTGGTTTATCGATATTGCCAAGTTAAAGCCCGACATGATCAAAGCCAACGAAGCGATTGATTGGGTTCCGGATCATTTAAAACATGGACGCTTTGGCAAAGGGTTAGAGACTGCTCCAGATTGGAATATCTCAAGATCTCGGTATTGGGGAACACCCATGCCAATCTGGGAAGAACAAGATGTAGCATTCGGCGTAGAGCCGAAACGTCGCGTCATAGGCTCGGTTGAAGACCTTAAGCAATGGGCAGTAGATCCTGAAAAAGTCGCAACACTAACCGATTTACATCGAGAGTTCCTAGACGAAATCGAGGTGTGGATTGACGATGCTAAAACGATCAAAGGAAAACGTGTTTTTGAAGTCTTTGACTGTTGGGTAGAGTCTGGCAGCATGCCGTTTGCCCAAGTGCATTACCCCTTCGAGAACAAAGAAAAATTTGACGCCTCGTATCCTGCTCAATACATCACCGAGTACATTGCCCAGACCCGTGCTTGGTTCTACTGTATGCACGTCCTCTCGGTAGGAATCTTTGGATCACATGCATTTGAGCACTGTCTAACGACCGGAACACTGCAAGCAGAAGATGGTCAGAAAATGAGCAAGAGCAAGAAAAATTATCCCGACCCAATGGTTTTGATTTCTAAATACGGAAGTGATTGTTTACGGCTGTATTTGATGAGCAGTCCATTGATGCGGGCAGAGAATATGAATTTCTCCGAAAAGAACGTGCATGAAATTCAAAATAAGGTCTTAAACATTCTTTGGAACGTGTATGGGTTTCATGCACTCTATGTCCAGACTCCGTTTTCGGCCACGCCACTTACAACGGAATCCGTCACCCATCCGTTGGATCGCTGGGTTCTCTCAAAACTGGCTACTTTGGTTGAAAGTGTGACAACATCTCTTGATGCCTATGATCTAGTTTCCGCCGCACGAGATTTGATGGAATTTACCACCAGCTTGTCGACATGGTACTTGCGTATGTCGCGTGAACGGGTGAAGGACAATAGTGTGTCAGGTGTTGTATTGGGGAAGGTGATTGTTACCCTTTGTCAGCTCTTTGCCCCATTTATTCCGTTTATCACCGAAACCATCTATCAGGGTATTACCCAATCCGGGAAATCGATTCATTTAACCGATTGGCCAGCAGTGCAAGACTGGGCAGTCTGGAAAGATCCAGCAGTGATTGATGAAATGACTGCAATCGCGCAGGTGGTCGAGAAAGCCCACGGGATCCGTAAAGAAAAAGCAATGAAGGTTCGTCAACCACTTTCCAAAGTGATCGTTGTTTCAACTAGTCCTAAGCCAAGTGAGGCTGTGCTGGAGATTCTCAAGACAGAGATCAACGTCAAAGCAGTGGAATGGTCTCAAGGAGAATTGTCCGTGACGTTGGATGAAGTGTTGACCCCAGAACTACTTGCCGAAGGAGCAATGCGAGAAGCAATTCGACAGATTCAGGATATGCGGAAAAAGACAGAGGGATTATCTGTATCGCAGTCAGTCAACGCATGGTTACCGGAATGGCCGGAAAGCTACACCGAAGAAATCAAAACTAAAACACTTGTGCATAACCTTAGTAAGGGCGACGCGCGTATTGAAGTGTTTCAATAAGAGAGAGCCAATTTATTGACCTTGAGTTAATGGTTACGTGGTAGAGTAAATACCATGCGAATCCGTATCGGTGTCGGCATTTTGCTTCTTATCTTTGGAGTTCTTTCTACGATTGTGTTAGGAAGTGTGTTTCCCAAAGAAGCAATAGGACAAGCCCTCTTTGTGATCTTGGGACTAATAACGTATACAGTCGCCCAGTTCATACCGCGTTCCTTTTGGAAAGGTATCGCAGTGCCTCTCTACGTCTTGGTTACGATCCTACTGGTAGCAACATTACTCCATGGCAGAGTTACAAAAGGTGCAGTCCGCTGGATTCCGATCGGTCCGGTGCATGTGCAGGTCTCGGAACTGGCAAAGCCAGCTCTGATTCTAGTGATTGCGGCAGTAGTGTCTAAAGTTGGACTGCGTTCACAGCGAGGTCTACTGGTTGCGATGGGTCTTCTAGCGATCCCGTTACTCTTGATTCTGTTACAGCCCGATCTTGGGAGCGGACTGGTGTTACTAGCTAGTGCTGGTGGAATCCTGCTTACTTATACCCGCAAACTAACGTTGTTGATTCCCTGGATTGTCGGAGGAGTCATGGTGAGCTTACTTGCCTGGCAGTTTTTCCTGTATCCCTATCAGAAAGCGAGAATCCTTTCCTTTGTGTCTTCTAGTGAAAATCAAGACAGCTCATATAATGCGCAACAAGCATTGATCGCCGCAGGGTCGGGTAAGCTGTTAGGTCGTGGATTAGGAAAGGGAGTTCAGTCCAATTTGAAGTACTTACCAGAGTTTCACACGGATTTTTTCTTTGCCTCGTATGCGGAAGAGTTGGGCTATCTAGGAGTAGGAATACTTCTGTTGCTCTATTGTGCTCTCTTCTATCTATTGGCACTACATGCTGGAAACCTTGACGCTTTTGATGGAATGTATCGAGCTGGTTTGCTGTATGCGCTCTTGTTTCAGACAGTCGTACATATGGGAATGAACATTGGTCTTTCACCGGTTACCGGAATTCCTCTGCCATTTCTTTCTTCCGGAGGAAGTTCCTTTATTTCTATGGCACTCGCAGTCGGAATAGCAGTTAGTTTAGCTGCGCAGACGAAGTCACCAGGGGTGCCGGTCCTTGGTCTCAAGACTACCCCAGGTGTATAATCGGATAAATTTATGCCAGAAACTGAACATCCAAATTTTCCACTCTTTGCGACACAATTGTATTCTTTGGCTTCTTTAATCAGATTAAAATATTTTTTGACTAATCTACCCGATATTAATACATTAGGGAATTTACAAGCACCCACACCCGAGACTGAAAGGTTAATTACGGCTCAAGTTTATGAAGTCCTTAGTAACATCTATACTGATTATGAGCTGCAAATAAATCTCTCCAAAGTGACCGCCGATATGGAG
>JAGOVC010000081.1 GCA_018060955.1 Candidatus Woesebacteria bacterium
GTATAAGCTTCTGCAACAAAAGAAAAATATTTCTCCTGGTGAATATGTCTATGCCATGGGAAGAAAAACTCCTAAAGAACATGGAGAACCTAAAGATCGTTTCTTTGTCGGACAACCAAGAGGGAATGTAATCGTGCTTGAGGATGTCACTACCACAGGACAATCCGTCTACAAACATGTCCAAATTATTCGCGATTTTGGTGTGAATGTAGTGGCAGTGGTGACATTAACAAATCGGAATGAAGTACGGGATGACGGAAAACCTATTTCAAGTTTGCTTGAGGATATCAATGTACCCTATTTTGCATTGAGTAATGCTCTACAACTTTTACCGTTGATCGTGAAACAACGAAAGCCAAGCAAAGCAATCAAAGATTCTATTATTGAAGAATTTAGAACCTATGGTGAGAAAGAGATCAAACTATGAACGCAATGGTGAAATACAAAAACAGAGTGAAGCAGACTCAAACGCTTCTATGTGTTGGTTTAGATAGTGAGTGGGACAAGATTCCGAAGCGATTTAAAGACTCCAAAACTCCACAGTTTGAGTTCAACAATTGGATCATTGACCAAACCTATGACTCTGCATGCGCCTACAAACCCAATCTTGCATTCTATGAAGCACGTGGTGAACAGGGAATCCATGAACTGCAACTGACGATGGACTATCTGCGTGCCAAGCACCCCACCATCTTTACCATTGCCGATGCGAAACGAGGAGATATTGGCAATACCAATCAAGGATATGTGACAACCATCTTTGATACGCTTGGCTTTGATGCTGTGACCTTGCATCCCTATCTTGGACAGGAAGCAATCCAACCTTTCCTGGATCGCAAGGACAAAGTCAGTATCTTCCTATGCAAAACGTCAAACCCTGGGGCAGGTGAATTTCAGGATTTACTCCTCGATGGAAAACCTCTATGGATGCATGTGGCAATGCGGGTATCGTCGACTTGGAATACGCACAATAACTGTATGTTGGTCGTTGGGGCAACCTATCCAACCGAGCTGCAAGCAATTCGAAAAGTTGTAGGCTCGATGCCTTTTCTTGTTCCCGGAGTTGGAGCACAAGGTGGGGATATTCATGAAGTACTACAGGCAGGTTTAAGTGCAAACAAGAGCGATCTACTCATCAATGTCTCACGAAATATTCTCTTTGCTAACGACCCAAAATTGGAAGCAGAGAAACTTACAGCTATCATTAAAGAGCACTTACTAAAATAATATAACCAGTATTGTAAGAAAAGACGGATGCATCCATCCAAAACTGCCACTTGCGAGTGAAAAAAGCAGGGGAGTATAGTAGAGTGAGTAAGTAACAAAACAGTATAGGTAGTGTGTTCGACATCCATGTATATGCGTCGAATTTTTTTTAGGGCAAAAATCACCCAAACACCATCCTGCCTCGTTAAAAAAGGCACTGATTTAGACTCTCGTTTTTCCTCCCGCCAAACAGCGGGATTTTTTTTACTCTCTTTTAAGGGGCGCCTATGCTAGGACGGCTAGAAGGAATGCGAACTGGCGTTTCCCCATTTAGATGGGATGCTGACGCGATAGCTGCTATTGCATTTATTCAACCGAGAAGGTCAATAGAAGCAGACGGTGTTGCGCTTGAACCACTTGCGGAGCGGAAAAGTGAGCCTGAGAGTCCCCAGCGTAATGCAGATGTTGTTTTCTTAAGTTCCATCGCAGCGATTGTCAGTCGTTCTGACAAGAGCAGTTATAAATTTCAACAACTCGTGGAGCTTCTACGCCCGTACGTTGGTGAAGAATTAATCTTAAATAAATCAGAAGAAATACCAGAAGCAGAATACAATTGGCTATCTAGTATTCAGGCGCGACCAGCGATGATCGCAGCACTAAAAGCTGATGCGAGTTTACTGTTTTCCACCGTTGATGATCGTGAACGTTTCAAGCAGGTAATGAGCTTCGTACAATCACAAGCGACTAGTACTGAAAGAATGGCTATTAGTAGGATTGGTTCCGACGCACTGTTTCGTGGTAATGATGTCATGGCAAGAATGATAGTGGATGGGGAACAATCATCGCTATTCAAACCTGCAAAGCAGATAGATACCAAAGAAAAACTTTTTGACTATCTTCAATGCGTTTTCCATATCAAAACCAAAGTACCTGATTCAAATCAAACTACAGATATCTCCATGGAATGGATTGCAGCAGAAGCATTATTTGCCGCTCGAGATAATATTGGAGTGACAAAAGAAGCAAAAGTTCAGATTAACCTAAAGAGACCTGATGCTGCGTTTTTGTATTGTTATCTATTTGGGACTAGAAAACCGGATATGCCTGAAGCATTTCGGGATACAGCCGCCAAATTTGACTCGATCTTTAATTCTGTACGACTGCGAGGAGACAAGGACGAATCAATTCTTGAAAGACTTCGTGGATGGACACCGGAAGAAGGTGCAAAAAATCCCGAGCAAGTAAATGGGGGGTTTCAAGGTGACACGATTTTCTTTGAAGAACTACTTTTTGACTCTATTAACGGCATTAGAAAGGATCATCCCGACTTTCAAGATGCCGCAGCGAACGCAGTGTCATTGGTTCGAGGAGCACCCGTTCTTTTCATGGAAACATTACGAACGCTGGCAGATATCCTTAGTAGGAATGAGCGTAATTTGCCGTTTCCTGAGAATGAATCTACGGCACAAATCCGACAGGTTCTATCAGAATTAAGAGAAACATTTTCAAATCATCCGAATCGAGATCAGATTTTTGCAGGGCGATGGTTTGATGCATCCGAAGAGCGAAATATCGACTATCACATTGATATGGATGCGGCGCTGTATTATGCCTATGCGAGTAGAGCACTATTGCTTTCCGACACTATGTTACAATAGCGCGATGATTATCGAATCACATGAGGGTAGCCCATTTATCTCAATAAAGACTGACTCTGGATTAGTACTAATCGACCTACTCGTTGACGATGTTGCTGCAAAAGAATATGCAGTGGGATATCTAAGATTGCCTAGGGTATTAGGGACTCGTCCAATTGATATCCTAAAGGAAGAGAAAACTTCAAAACTCTCTGGTTTTGATGCAACGATTCTTGCAGTACTGAATGCTAATCCAACTATCAAAGCTCACTTTCATGAAAAACCTACTACAGAAGATACTGCAGATTTCTACATTAAACTTATCGAGTATTTTCTTAAAAACCCTAATGTTTACGAGATTCCCACAATGAAGCGTGATTAACAAAAACCCCTAATTTGCTATTTTTTTCTGTTTTGGTATACTACTTAAAAGTGGAAAGTCTCATTTGAGCACCCACTTTTGATCCAAGAAACGTCAGTCCGACAATCGGACGGAAACCAAGTCATCAAAAGGCAGGGTGTTTTTTATTACC
>JAGOVC010000082.1 GCA_018060955.1 Candidatus Woesebacteria bacterium
CCTTCTGTTGGACCAAGTGCAATTGTACGCACATCGGTACTATTGAGCTGTTGTTCGACCTCAAACGTCAGGACACCTTTATCTTTGCGGGTCAGTGTTAGCGCGTTATAGATAGCAGGCAGATTTTGGGCAAACTGCACATCCACAACAGGTCCAATGATTTGAATAATTTTTCCGATATTTGGCATAGTTCTCCCTTTATGATCGTGTAGCAATTTTTCCATTTTCAAAAAAATCAGAAATGGCAACGTCGTCTCCTTCATATACGTGCCAGAGAATAACAACCTCAAGTCCTTCTGGGATCTCGGTGTTCAACATTGCGAATGGAATCGTGAAAGAATTCTCACCCTGTTTTAGCTGAACTGGAATTTCTGAATTCAGTAACCGTTGAACACCAGCTGCCTGGAGTACGACAAGCAAAGAATACACACCTTCTACGGTTGAGTTTAGCTTTAAGTCGACTGATTCAGTCGCATGTTGTAATTCTCCAGATACTCCAGTAATTAATTTCTCAGACATAGTTTTATCCTACTGTTAAACTTGCGGTTGTAATATCTAATAATTCTGCAGTAATTCCTGCTTGTCGACTCTTATTATACTCGAGACGTAAACTGGCAACGATATCTTTAGCATTATCCGACGCATTCTTCATTGCTACCATACGGGCAGAATGCTCGGACGCTTTTGCTTCGAGCATAATCTGAAAGAAACCGTTCTCGATATAGTATGGGAGGAGAATATCTAATATTTCTTTTGGACTAGGTTCAAAGACGTATTCTTTTGCTTCCGCTGGGTGTGCTTCAGTATTTACCTGATCTTGAACTTCATGAGAAGCAATGGGGAGTAAGTGGTTGATCTCTGGAGACTGCTTGATGGTAGATTCAAACTGCATGTGCATGGAACGCACCGAAGAGAATTCCCCTTTGATGAATCCATCGACAAACACTTCTGCGATGGGTAAAACATCGGAGAGAGCAATTCGATCCGGAAGTCCTGTGAACTCAGCAACTAGTGGTAATCCAATTTTTAAAGCAAATTCTTTGGCGCGTTTCCCTACCGTTACGGCTTTGGGGTTATGCATCGTCTTTATCTCAGCTGCTACCGCACGAAACAAATTGGCATTCAAACTTCCGGCAAGACCACGATCTGTGGCTACAATGACGATGAGTTCGTCTGCTGTTGGATTTGCTTTGGATAGTAACGGATGAAAAGAGGAATCCGTGTGGGAACCAATGGTTTTGAGCATTTCTAAAAGCTTATGCGTGTAGGGTCGGGACGCCAAGGCTTGTTCCTGAGAACGTCGCATCTTACTGGCTGCGACCATCTCCATCGCCTTAGTAATCTTTGCAATGTTTGTGGCAGACTTGATTCGTGATTTGATGAGTCGTGCTTGAGCCATGAATGCATTCTTTCAGCGCTTTTAATCTCTATGGATGTGTCTTTCAATTAATTCGTTAAGAACATGTCTGTCTGTTACCAATACTCTTTGAAGATACAGATAAAACGATTCAGGAACTAAATTATCTTTGATGGCATCATCGATGTCCTTCTCTAAAGTCTCTGGAAGCTTCTTCTTCTCATAACCTGGAGGATATTTTTTATCCCTTGCATACTGATCTTCAGCTCTGCTTATTTCCACAATCACAAACCGTAAACTACTTAAAAAAGCATTGCACGCATTCACTTGATCTTGAGAAAGCACACCTTCTGCAATCAATGGATCTGCTCTATGAAATTCAATCGTTGTCATAGATTACTCACTCATCACTAGATCAGAATGAACTGTATTGAATTTCTCAATCAAGCCCTTGAGATCTTGTTCGAGTGCCTCTGTCAATTTCATTTCTTTATGAATCGATTGATAAAAGGTCTTTCCTTCAACATGCATGTAATCTAGGAATGCCTGTTCCCATTTGACCACATCTTCACGTTTGACCATGTCCAAGTAGCCTCGGGTTCCAGCGTAGATTACGGCGATTTGTTCGGCGACATCTAAGGGACGATCCCATCCTTGTTTGAGAAGTTCCGTTAATCGCTGACCTCGATCAATGGTTGATTTGGTTTTTGCGTCGAGGTCTGAAGAGAATTGAGCGAACGCTTCTAAATCGCGATACTGAGCCAAGTCTAATTTCATGGTTCCGGCAACTTGTTTCATTGCCTTCATTTGTGCACTTCCACCGACACGTGAAACCGAGTTCCCAACATTAATAGCTGGTTTGACACCGGCGTTAAACAGACCTGTTTCCAAGAAGATCTGACCATCGGTAATTGAAATGACGTTGGTTGGAATGTAGGCAGAGATATCGTTGGCTTGAGTTTCAATGATTGGTAGAGCGGTAATCGATCCTCCACCATTCTCTTCATTTAATCGACAGGAACGCTCGAGTAAACGAGAATGAAGATAGAAGACATCTCCTGGGTAAGCTTCACGACCAGATGGACGGCGAAGCAGCAAAGAGACTTCACGGTAGGCAACTGCTTGTTTGGAAAGGTCATCGTAGACGATCAATACGTCTTTCCCTTTGTTCATGAAGTATTCGGCAATGGATGTTCCAGTATAGGGTGCTAAGAATTGGGTTGCGGCAGAATCTGATGCACTGGCAGAAACAATGATGGTGTAGTCCATTGCTCCCATGCTTTCCAGATAGGAAGACGTTTGGGCAAGAAAGGCATTCTTCTGACCAACAGCAACGTAGACACAAATAACACCATTTCCCTTTTGGTTCATGATGGTTGTCAATGCAACTGCTGACTTACCAGTTCCACGATCACCGATGATGAGCTCACGCTGTCCACGACCGATAGGAATCATGGCGTCAATCGCTTTGATTCCTGTCTGAAGAGGCACGGTAACGGATTTACGATCAATGACACCAGGGGCAATCTTTTCGAGAGGTTCGTAGGAATCGATGGCAAAGTCAGGCTTCCCATCAATGGCAAATCCCAATCCATCGACGACTCGACCAATAATTTGATCAGAAACTCCAACGGATAAGATACGTCCGGTTGTTTTGACATCTTGTCCGGCAGCCAAGCCTTCCATGTCAGAAAGAACAATGACACCTACATTTTTTTGTCCGAGGTTTAGGGTTAATCCCTGCTTACCATTTTCAAATTCAACCACTTCACCCATCATGACGTCATCAATCCCAGTGACCTGAACGATTCCATCACCTAGTGCTGTGATTGTTCCCACACTCTCGGCTTTTGTACTGAAGGTAATGGTGTTGAGTTTATCGATGAGTGTTGTCATAGTCTTTTATCATTTTTAGCGAGTATTTCCTTAACTCCTGTGTTAAGTGCCGTCTTAAATTCTGGTGATTTCGGATCTAGCTT
>JAGOVC010000083.1 GCA_018060955.1 Candidatus Woesebacteria bacterium
ATAACAAGCTTCTCAGCTTTAGGTTGTAAAGCTAGTACATCTTCACGTCTAATGACGATTTGTGGTCTCGGTTTTTCATCACCCATAGTTTGTGTGCCCAGGAGAGGGATCGAACCTCCACGCCCTTGCGGGCACAGGATTCTAAGTCCTGCTTGTCTGCCAGTTCCAACACCTGGGCATAACGTTATTATACCTTGAAGTTTGAAAGATACGACATTTTTGTAATGAATTCACTCTCTCTGTATCTTAATCGCGATGCGCCGGATAAGTATAGCGTGTGAGTTGAATTTTGATCTCTTCAGAATTTAAACAGATAAAACACTGTTGGACAAATCGTCCCACACAATAGAGTAACTGCTCGGGTGCTACTGCGACCCCTTTAAAAACAAACGGGAGAGAATCATTCGTTGCTAATTCACTTGATACCTGGAGATGTTGCCCAGAGATGTGCAGTTCCTTCGGATGAAGCTCTCGAAAATATTGCATCAGCGGGCCGTACGTCATGATCGGCAATGGATCACGAGGCTTGGTAAGATAGTAATACAAAGGAGGGGTGTAACCTAAGCGACGAAGTAATAATAGTGTTACTTCCACGTTTGCTTCTTCCTCCGCAATAGTCCAAGACGCCTGTGTCTTTGCAAGGTGATTGAGAAGTCTGGGATAATATAACTGCTTTGTCTTTTTTGCTGTAAGAAGCTTTTCCATTTGATCCACGCGTTGTTGAACTGTTCCTCTATTCGGATGCTCTTGAAAAAATACGTGCATTCCAATTGGTAGGACGCCGTTTTGTTGTTGAATAAGTGCTTTGTGTGCTTTTAGCTGGTCAATGGTGTACTTTGACGAGATTTGAATTTCGTTTGCCATAGAATAAAAAAACCCGCAATTTCTCGCGGGATTCTTTAAGGTTAGCACGTAATTCCCGGTGAGGAAAAACCTGCCAACATACTCATACTATATCATTGGAACTATGGGCTGTCAATACCACCCGGAATACACTCCCCCATCAGAGAGGATCGCGTGTTTTAATGATTGACTATAAGCCTATTGCGAAGAAACGTACTCGAGGAGATTAGCATCGGCTTCGTTTGCTTTTCCCTTGTCTCGGTCGTTGTATTCCATCTCGGCTATCCATTGATTCACAGAATTCGCCCAAGTTGTGCTACTTGGGGTATATTTCTTCATAATTTGGTCAGGAGTGACTAATCCAATGTCGATATAGCGTTCTTTAAGCTCCTTTGCGACTCGATCAAAACTTGCTTCATAGGTATCAAAACCTAATTCACCCCGTTTATGAATCCCAAACCCAAAACAGTTCTTTAGCTCTGGTTTACTCATTTTACACAAGTTGCTCTCCTGCATCATGATTGCTGGCAGAAGTCGGTAATCGACACCATAGCGGTCGGAAGCTGCTACTAGCTCCTTGGCGTAGTACTCTGGAGGGGTTAAGGGGGAATTATGGCGTTCTAGGAAGTTTTTGACGATTTCTACTCGAGCATCGGCTATCTGGACGTCAAAACTTAAGCCCGACGATTGAACTGGGCCAGGCTGTGAAATCACTGTTGCCTGTCCTTGAGACGATGGGAAAATCGATGGCAGTGGGAGTAGACTCTGGCGCGCTTTTACGACTGGTAGTATCCCCATGGCAGATAACCCGACTAAGGTCAGGATTGCTGCCCCAAAGAGTACTTGTTGCCCGAATTTGGAGGCTAACTGTCCCGGTAGGGGCAATGTAAAACGCTTGGGTGAAAGTTCTGGAGTTTCCACATCGACAATAGAGCCCACTGTCTTGAGGGGCTTGTCTTTGGAATAAAAATATTTCGGTTGCTTTGTCATAGTGAAAAAGCGTACTTTACTGTATCATAGTCTCTCGACTGGGTCAAATCGATCATCAACTGTTTAGCTTGATATTTCCAACCTTTTAGTACCCCTTGGTGAGATAATATCTCAGTGTGTAGTTGTAGCATGGATTCCAAAATCTACTATGGCGTATTTTTCAAAAAATAAAACAATTGCTTCACTTGTTTCCATTAGCTCCACCCTGCGGGATATTAGTTCCGCATTAAGCTTGCTCCTGTGGGACCAAGAAACCTATTTATCCCCAAAAGGTGCAAGTATTCGGGCAACACAGCTAGAGACATTGTCTGGGATCTATCATGAAAAAGCGACCCGCAAACAGATAGAAAAACAGCTTCATCGTGCCCAAGAGGAGCTTGCCCTTCATCCAGAAGCGTTTTCCATCCATGACAAAGCTCTCATCAAAGAAATGTGGCGAGATTACACCCTTGCGTCGAAACTACCACGATCAATAGTGACCCAGCTGTCCAAACACGCCTCACTGGGATTAGAAGCATGGAAAGCAGCACGCCAAAACAATGATTTCTCATTGTTTGAATCAGAACTTTCCATCATGGTGGATCTAAAACGGAAAGTAGCAGAATACATTGGGTACGAGGAGTCCCCCTATGATGCCCTGTTAGATGAATATGAAGAAGGACTAACGAAGAAATCAGTAGAAACGGTCTTTTCAAAATTAAAACCTGAACTAGTTACACGCATTCCCACATTAGTGGAACAGACACGTGACTATGATACCTCCCTGTTTCATCAAACCTTTGATGAAGAGACATTATGGAATTTTACCTTAGATATTTTGGATCAAATTGGCTTCGATCGCGAGGCAGGTCGACAAGATCGATCAACACATCCCTTTACCATGGGGATGCATCCAACGGATGTGCGTTTAACAACCCGTGTATTGGCCCAAAATCCTCTCTCAACACTACTCTCTACCATTCATGAAGCTGGTCATGGAATGTATGAGCAAGGTATTTCCCCGGAACTGGCAAATACCGTACTCGGTCGTGCAGACTCGTTGGTAATTCATGAATCGCAGTCACGGTTCTGGGAAAATATGATCGGAAAATCGCCGGAGTTTTGGCAATGGATCTTTCCCCGCTTTCAGAAAGCATTTCCAGAGCAACTGCGTACTGCAAGCTGGCAATCGGCATTCAAAGAAGTAAACACCGTGAGCCCTTCGTTGATTCGCGTTGATGCGGATGAAGTCACCTATCATCTACATATCATCATCCGGTTTGAAATTGAATCCGCACTCATTGAAGGACGTTTAAACGTCCATGATGTATCTGCTGCATGGAATGAAAAATACCAAGAGTATCTTGGAATTAGTGTCCCGTCCGCTTCAATGGGAGCTTTGCAAGATATTCATTGGTCGCAAGGGTTGATGGGATACTTTCCAACCTATTCCTTAGGAAGTTTACTTTCTGCGCAGTTATATACTGCAATGC
>JAGOVC010000084.1 GCA_018060955.1 Candidatus Woesebacteria bacterium
TATGGTTTGAAATTGCCAGAGATCTCTTTGTAAAGTTTGGAATTAGCAAGTTAGAACAAGCTCCAGCACAATAACAAGGTAGATGGAGATATCGACACCTTTCCAATGGAACAGCTTTTGCTATAATCTGTTGGGTATGAACACAGAAGAGAGAGGTAGACTATTGTCAAGTTATATAGACCTGGAAGGTAACGGAAGCTGGAATGGCCAAGATTTACGGACAGCATTGATTGCGATCGGTGTGCTGGGCATCCAATATCGTTTGTCAAAAACCCAGATGCCGGAAGCCATTCACATGCAGCCGTTTTCCCAAATCTCGCAAGAAATGGTTTTATCCACCTTGTTGGAGCTAAAGCGCCACAATCAAGCAATTCTCGTAGATGAAACACAAGGGAAATTGATTCAAGGGAAACGAACTGTGGAGCACAAAGGCGCTATCCGAGTGGATCTTACTCCTTCAGCGGATAGGCAAGGTCCTCAACCTTTAATTGCGACAATTCGAACATTTTCACCAAATGTAGTTGGGTTTGGGTTCAATGAAACTACCTATGCTTCATTTTTGACCAATCCTACTGAAGAAGTGATGGTTATGTTATTTGGAAGTAGTTATCGTTGGGCTGTAGTGAAGTCAAAAGCAACCCCAGACTTTAATGCACATAATTCCCCAGAAGGTACCATCAGAGAGATGATCAATAAAGTTAACTCCAGAAATAGTACAGAAAAGCTAAAGGCTAAGCTGAATGCAGTACATGGTCAAATTTCTGCTCATTTTGGGTTACGATTATTCGAGTCTGTGCAGAGCGCGACTGGTACACCGTCGGATCAGTATGTCGTTGTTAATACGAAACAATTCATCGGTCATATTTAATTTCCCTTTCCACCCTTCAAACAATGGTACAATGACCATATGGTTCGCCAGATCAAAAATCTCGCTCACTTCGTCCTTGCGGTGCTTGCAAATATTATCTACGGTTTTCCTTCCAAACGGCTCAAGATTATTGCGATCACCGGTACAGATGGGAAAACAACTTCAAGCACATTGATCTATCATGTGTTGCACCAAGCGGGTCTGAAAGTGGCACTTATTAGTACGGTTGCCGCGTTCATCGGAGATGAAGAGATTGATACAGGTTTTCATGTCACAACACCCTCTCCATTTGCATTACAAAAACTACTTAAACGCATTCTTGATCAGGGGTATGAGTATGTTGTTCTGGAAGTCACCTCCCATGGTATCGATCAAAACAGAGTCTGGGGAATTCATCCGTATATCGGCGCCATTACTAATGTCACCCATGAACATCTGGACTATCATAAGACGTTTTCGAACTATCTTTCCACCAAATCAAAACTTCTCTTGCGATCACAAACGGCACTCATCAATGATGATGCGAAGGACTCCGCTGCTGAACTCAAAGCCATACTAAACGAACATCAACACCCGTTTGAAACGTTTGCGGTAGAACGTATCCCTAAAAAACTTCGGGAAGCTGTAGAAAAACGATTTGGTGCTCAACACTACAATCGACAAAATAGCGCATTGGCAATCGCCATTGCTAAGAAACTTGAGATAAAGGATCGAGTCATTTCTCAGGCAATCCTTCAATTTCCAGGAGTTGCAGGAAGAATGCAAAAGATTGTAAATAAACGGGGACTCACGATCATTGTGGATTTTGCGCACACCCCGAACGCACTCGAAGTAGCATTGCACTCGTTGCAGTCAAAAAGTACTGCGAAAGCGACGAAAGATCATCGAGGAAAGCTCATTGTCGTTTTCGGATGTGCGGGACTTCGTGATGTGAGTAAGCGGCCAATGATGGGAGAGATTGCAAGTCGTCTAGCAGACCATGTCGTTTTAACCGCCGAAGACCCTCGAAGCGAAGATGTGTGGTCCATTATTCATCAGATCAAATCTGGTGTACAATCAGGACATCAAAAAATAGTCAGTATCGCTGATCGGTATACAGCCATTGAATTTGCATTAAACACCCTAGCGCACCCCGGAGATACCATTTTGATAACCGGGAAAGGACATGAGAAGAGCATGTGCTTTGGGTCGACGGAATACCCCTGGAGTGATCAAGAAGCGGTACGCAGTGTATTGGAGAAATAACTATGGATACACCAACTATTCCATCCGTGGTGGTTTTAGGTGGCGGAACAGGTAGCTACACTGTGCTGTCCTCGTTACGCGATAAACCAGTTCGTCTGACCGCAATCTTGACGATGGTTGATGATGGCGGGTCGAATCGAATCCTTCGTGATGAATTCGGCTTGCTTCCAACTTCTGGTGTTCGACAAGCGATGGTGGCTCTCTCCCGAAACCGCTCCCTCTTACGAAAATTATTTATGTATCGTTTCCATCAAGGAAACGGGATTTCAGGAATGACATTTGGAAACTTATTTTTGGCAGCGGTTACCGACATTGTTGGTTCCCAGAAGAAAGCTATTGAGGAGACATGTCGCTTACTCTCGGTAAAGGGAAGAATCCTTCCGATCTCCTATGATGACGTTCGCTTAGTTGCCACCTATGCCGATGGAACTGAGGTAGTGGGTGAACATCTCATCGATGAACCCGAACATGATGGAACACTTGAGATTACTGGCCTGCGAACAGAACCGAAAGCAACCATTTCCCCGGAAGTTGACCAAGCTCTGCGGAGTGCCGATTATATTTTGATTGGACCAGGAGATTTCTACACTAATACGATTCCCAACATGGTAATTGATGGTGTTCCAGAAGCAATCGCAGCATCGAAAGCAAAGGTTATTTTTATCGTGAACCTAATGACGAAGTATGGTGATTCTGTTGGGTACACAGCCTCCATGTTCTTATCAAAGCTTTCCCCTTATATCCCACTAGAACGACTGTCGATGGTCATGATCAATTCTGATAGTTCATACCCAGAAGAATCATTAGAGCAATACAAGAAGGAACACTCGATTCCAATTGCAGATGACTTGGATACCGCTAATCTACCAGCAAACGTACAGATCATTCGAACTCCGTTGTTATCGCACGTGCAGGAAGAAACGCAAAAAGGAGATGTGCTCAAACGCAGTGTGATCCGACATGATCAGGTGAAGCTGGGAGTCGAGTTGGGCAAACTTTTAGTATAGTCCCGTTGGCAATAAATTCAAGAATTGTAAGAATAGGCTCTTCGCAGGATACTATAGGTATTCTCGTTTGTCGTATTTACAGCGAGGAGATCAACTTCACCGACACTTAAAAACCCACCGATACGGCCTGAT
>JAGOVC010000024.1 GCA_018060955.1 Candidatus Woesebacteria bacterium
ATATCACGCTTAGTACTACAGAAATGTAGACACTACAGTCGTATGAAAAAAACGAGATATAGGTGGTTTGAAACAATCAAACACACCTACCCGAAAATCAAGTCAAAAGTTCTTGGGGAAACGCCTAGAATCATTATCTCAATTTTGGTGCACGAAGATAGAGGAAGAATTTCTGTAATCGACTTTGTGTCGTTGTAGTCGCTGTTAACGTGTTGCCCCAATTTCCAGGCATACAACTATTCCCCGCACGAACTTGAAAATAATAGGTCGTGTTCGGTTGTAAGTGATTGATCTTTTGCATGATAACACCACTTGAATCTCGATACGGAAAGCTATATCCATGTTCTAAGAATGTGGGAGTAGTACCATAGCGAATATAATAGGAGTCTGTGTTCCCTCTGACAGGTGAAAAAAACAAAGATGCAGTGGACTTCGTGGTGTCAATTTGAAAAAGTTCTGGTGTTCCTGATGGCCGAAACGCATGACACTGTGGAGGAAGAGCTTGTGCGGCAACGGATCCTGTCTCACTTACCGTGACCACAACTGGCTGATACCCTGAAAGAGGAGTGTACGTGCCTTTCTCATCCATTGCTTTAATGTAGATGGTATGAGTGCCAGGGCCTAGTGCACTAACAAAACAAGAAAATTCCTCACTTGAGGAATTAAAGCTACCATCCAATGGAGTGCAGTTTGCCCAGCCAGAAGTATCCCGATTTTGAGAGTCAACCTGATACAACACATTGGAAACAGTCGTTGTAGAGTTTTGTCCGGTTACAATTCCAACAATCGTAGCAGTATTGCTGCTGAATACGTGGCGTGATGGCTCAAGTGTGATGGTATGGGGAAAGTTGAACACGATGAAGTTTCCATCCGCATTCGTACGCCCTAGAAATGTGGAATTGAGAGCATCCATAACGAAATCCTTGCTACCATCCCCATTGAAATCTGCAAATGTATAGGAAGTAATAAAAATGGATGCATCGTTGTAAAACTTGTAGCTGTAGGTATCTGCAGTGCCAAGTTCGACCGTGTTTCCTGTATCCGTATAGCCTGAAAGTAATGCGTTGTCTAATACATAAACATTATAGTAATCATGTGTGAGCAAATCGAGTTTACCATCGTTGGTGTAGTCACCAAACCAGGTACTTTCACCCAAGGAAATATCAGTTTCTTTTCCCGTGTACTTGACTGTGTAATTATTGGTATCTAGTAACGACAGAGTATTTCCGGTTCCGGTTAGATCGTCAAAGATATCATCATATATGAGGAATATCGCTCCATCTGCAGTGTCGGGTGCATTCGATCCGTACGACGCGGTGAGTGCAAGATCAGTTTTTCCGTTGTTGTTGACATCACCCATCGAAACAAGAGTGTATCCAATACTCGAATCCGCTTCTGGAGAGTCAAAACGAAGATTAAAGTCAGAGGAGTTAGACAACTCTAGAATCGTGCCGGTTCCTGAATATCCATTTAAAAGGGCATTGGAGAGTAAATAGTACGAACCCGAGCCAGGTTCTGCAAAATCTGTGGCTGCCACCATGAGTAGAACATCATCGAAATTATCATTATCATAATCATGCGTATCTCCAAAGCTGTAGGCGAGTATTCCACTATTTGCTAGTGGCCCATCAATGCGAAAGTGATAATTGCTAGCGCTAGACATAGATAAGTAATTGCCAGTGGAGCTCTGATACGTATTTAGAAGTGAACTATGGAGAATATATGCGGAGCCTGCGTCAGCGAACGCATAATCTGTATAGAGGGATGTCACCACTAGATCTGGAAGCTGATCGCGATTCAAATCAGATTTCGCATAAAAAGATGAGCCTAAGTGGTCGTCCGCACTTGCACCTAACAACTTGATATTCCATGTTGATGGATCCGAGAGTGCTACGGAGTTCCCGGTACCGCTATACCCTGAAAGAATGGAATCATAAATAATGTAGACTGATCCACGATTTGTGACGCCAGCTTCACTTGAACTATCATTTGCGATAATCAACTCATCTCTGCCATTCCCATCAAGATCTGATCCGTAGGATGTGTAGTATGAATTGTATTCGTTGGCATTCGCAGGTGAGTAACGAAGATAAAAATCTGTGATTTCGTTTGTATCGAGAACCTGCTCAATCGAACCATCAAATTGAGAACCCAAAATAATATAGATTGAGTATGGGGAACTAAATTCAGTTAGGATAATGTCATCTTTACCATCGTTATCAAAATTTGCATATCCGATGTTGTAACGACCTAAGCGAACATTCGCTTGGGCACCGCCAATAACTGCATTGTAACTATTAGGATCAGCTATATTAAAATCGATTGCTCTTGCAGAGCCAGTACTTATCCAAAAGCAGGCGCAAAGGGCGAGGAATGAAACCAGTATGGAATTGCGTTTTTCCATCATGCATTCACTATATACTAGCTTGAGCATGATGTGTAGATAATTCTTATATATGACGATGAGAATAAAGTATTTTGATCAATTGATCTTAACCAGCTAGAAGGAGATTATTTTGGAAAGAGAGAGGATGGCTATGGACTATCCTCCACGACTCTGACTATCAGCTGCTCCTGCTGCCAACAAGAAAGGTGTTACCCATAAACCTATATCTATCATTATCAAGGTGTGTGTAGTTTGTGTATCAACCACCACATTGAGAGCTGGAGCAACAGCTAAGAAAAAGGAATACGCCAAACACCCACCGTAGTAACAGAGTATTAATTGGCACCCACAGGACAACTCAGACCCTAGATTTCTCATTAATTTCCTTTTTTCAGTGTGTTTTGATTTACTAGCCGAAGTGACGCCAGTTCTATCTGGATCTTCTGAAATTGTAATTTTACTTCTATTAGACAGATTTTGGAGGTCCATTTGTTCATCATTAAAGATTAGAGAGCGCAACCTACGCATGTCCGCTTCATTATCGATTCTTTTTGGCATAGAGCGCTATTTTATGACTAGATAACTCATTGTCAAGACATTAGCAGTAGAATCATGCAAAATGGATGAATCTTATAAAAATATGCCTGCTAATAGATAGAGTACTTTCAGCAATTCTTAAGCTCGATAGGTATACTAAAGATTCGCCCATATATGCATTTTTTAACTGGTCTAATACAACTACAGTGCCTAGAATGAAATCATTGTTATTCAAGCTGTCCATCATCATCGTATTTCTCTATATCATAAGTCTTACGACAACGCTGATTGGTCGTGTTGCAATGATTCCAGAAAAACACGAACAGAACGAAGATCATGCCACTGTACAGGAAAACGTTGTTTTTTCTCCACCTCCGACTATCGCAATTCCTGATTTGCCTACTCAAAAGATTTTGTCCACAAGCTATCACACATTCCAAACCTTTAATAATTGCGGACCGGCATCACTTTCGATGACTCTACGGTTGTATGGAATCTCGGTGAGCCAGCAAGAGCTTGGGCAGTCACTTCGACCATATCAAGTTGCGAGTGGAGACAACGATGATAAGTCCGTTACACTATCTGAGCTTGCTAAAAAGTCTTCAGAATACGGTTTCACCCCCTATCATCGACCACTCGGGACTAGGGACATCCTCAAAAAAGCCATTGCTCTAGATATCCCGGTAATTGTACGAACACTCACAAAGCCTAGCGAAGACATCGGTCATTTCAGAGTGATAAAAGGATACGATGAAACGCTGGGTATTGTAATTCAAGATGATTCCCTACAAGGTAAAGACTTGCAGTATTCCTACGATGAGCTTGACCGTATTTGGAAACCATTCAACTTTGAATACTTACTTCTAGTTCCTCAAAATAAAATTGAGCAGATTGAAGTAATCTTAGGAGATTATGCAGACGAGAAAACTGCTTGGGAGGATTCTGTACGGCAGTTAGAAGACCTTCTACTACGCGAACCAGAAGATAATGTTGCTCGATTTAATCTTTCCGTTGCGTTGTTTCATGTGGGTGACTACGAGCGTTCAATTCAGGAATACGAAAAAGTTGAACAAAAGTTGCCACAAAAAACGCTTTGGTATCAGATTGAACCAATTCTTGCCTATGAACAAATAGGAAATGCTAAAAAGGTTTTTGAAATTACAGAGAAAATCATTCGTAGTAACAATCGTGCATATTCTGAACTGTATATGATTCGAGGTCGTCTGTATAAAGCGCAGGGAAACATTGAGGCAGCGCGAAATGAGTTCAAACTGGCGGTCCTATACAATCGAAATCTAGCGGAGGCACAAGAAGCACTACAATCATTATGAAAATAGTACTACTCTTCTCCGTACTATTTCTTTTTTCCATTGGCGGTATCCTCTGCTATCGTTTCAACACAGAATCCAAGAAATACGGCGCTCCACCCTATATTTTAGACGACTTGGCACCAATAGAAGATTTTAGTAAATATGGTGATCTTTCCAAATGGGTTCGACCAGAGGGTCCTGTTCGTGTTGGACTACAGGCTGGGCATTGGAAGAATAGTGAACTGCCGGATGAATTGGAGCGTTTACGTGAGAATGGAGGGGGAACTAGTAATGGTTCTGTTGCCGAGTGGGAAGTAAATTTGAGCGTGGCAGAAGCAACAAAAGAATTGTTGGAAAAAGAAGGCATCCTAGTTGATATCCTTCCTGCAACTATTCCGCCAGGCTACTTTGCCGATGCAGTGATTGCAATTCATGCAGATGGAAGTTTAAGTCCCGCCGCATCAGGATTTAAAGTAGCAGCACCACGTCGTGATGAAAGTGGCAAAGCGTCAACTTTAGTCTTACACCTGGAAGAGAACTATCAATCTGTAACGAAATTACCCAAAGATCCAAATATCACGCGAAATATGACGGGGTATTACGCATTCTCATGGCGACGATTTGAACACTCTACCCACCCAATGGCACCAGCAGTGATCCTAGAAACAGGTTTTCTAACGAATCCATCGGATGCCAGGATGCTTATACGTAATCCGCAGTTACCAGCAAAAGCCATCGCACAAGCTCTGCTAGCTTTTTTAAACACTGACAAGAAAGTATCCTAAACACAGAAGCTGGTAATGCAAGAGAGTTGGGGTACCTATTAGATGACATGTATAGAATTTAAAAACTAAAACTGGGTTTTTTGATTCTCATTACATAATTATTGATTGTGAAGTAATTGTACTTATTCAGTATATCTCTGCTTAAAGTTTGTCCGATCTGAGCACAATTCAAATCTGCTGCCTATTAATGTGATATTGAAACTATAATGCAAAAGAAGAAGGTGCTACTCTTACAACATGTGTTGGTCAGCTTCAGCTAGTATTGCAGCAACAGTTATTGGAACCGTCGGAACAATCTACGCGGCTAAAAAAGGCTACCCAAAAGCTCAGGTATTTACCTTAGGTTTTTTCACAGCAATGGAGTTACTCCAAGCAATCTCCTATGGTTGGATTGGACAGTGTAGTGCAAATGAAAATACCATTTTGACATATTTGAGTTATCTTCATATTTGTTTTCAACCCGTTGTGATGAATGCTTTCATGCTGTCATTCCTTTCCAAAGAAAAACGACAAAAATGGTTTAGAGTGACAATGAGTATCTCAATAATGGCAAGTGTTCTGTTGTTTTTAAAGTTTTTTATTCCGATTGTCTGGACAATTCCACAAGAATTATTGTGTCGAATAGGTGATCCATTATGTGGGACAGATGTCTGTACCTACCGTGGCAATTGGCATCTAGCGTGGAGATTGCCATTGTTTGGACCGATTCCAGGGTATCTGCTCTATTTCACTCCGCTTTTTATTCTGCCAATTTTTTACGGATCCTGGAAAACTTCTCTGTATCACTTTTTTACAGGCCCAGTGCTCGCGCACTTATTAACCACTGATAAAAATGAAGCCCCAGCTATCTGGTGCTTATTTTCGGTCAGTCTACTTTGTTTCATGTTGTTTGCTAAAAAAAAGTCAAAGGTAACCTCAAAAGCAGTGCATAACTAAATTTGTAAGTCATCAGCTCTTCATTTTCTGATTGGGAAAGTTACGTCCTATTACCATCTTTTCTCCATCGAGCTCCAATCAATTTGTTTACATCCAGGTTAATATACCCTCGTGAAGCGAGCTCTTCAATCATGCCAGCAGAACTTCCATGTCCTAGGGTGGGGTGACTGTGTAGTAGTGCAAATTGTGGTGTCAGAGCGAGGAGAGTCCGTCTGCCTTGTTCCGCTAAATAGCCATCATTCGGTGTTTTTTCAATATGCTGTAATGTTAACTGCGTTACTATACTAGAACCTATGGCTTGTGCCCAAGCTTCGTCTCCTTGATTAATTCTAATCTCTTCAATACGTGCGACTTCTCGAGCAGCAAAACCCTCTAACATTCGTTCAATATTCTCTGGGAATTTTTCTTGACTCATAACTGCTCCTCAAAATGGTTATTTGTCGCCCAGTATATCACTTTAGCTTTTCTCTGATTAATGAAATTTCCGATTCTGTAGGAAAGGTAGCAATAAGCTAATTGGTTGTATTTTCACTTTACAAACTTCAAAATAATGATATAGATTGTCGATATATGTCTCAATCTATTGAATCAACACACCCGGTGCTACTGGCTGCTTTCAACTATGCAGATAAAAATACTAAAGTAGGCGACAAAGCGACGTATGATAAAGCCTGGACTGTTAAGGTAGATGAGTTTCTTATAATGGCTGGTGTAGGTCTATTTCAACTCATTAGAGAAATGAGCCAGCAGCAGACAGATAAAGCACCGTACGACTTAGAAGAAGCGTATAGATTATTGTTACTCATCAGGAGTTCAATAGGAGGATTAACGGGTACATTAGTTGACGTTTTAGTTTCTTCTGGAACTGCGTCATCAAAGATTGAAGCTAATTTATATTTGACGCAAGCTGAATTTTATTTAGAACGAACTCGAAACGTAGAATCAAGTGAAAAAGTAGTTCCAATGATTGGAATAGTGGGAGCGATTAGTAGTGGCAAAGGGACAATTGGTGACCAGTTACGTGCAACCTATGGTGGAATCCATTTACCATTGTCTGATCGATTACGAGAAGTTTCGCTAGCTTTAGGTGGTGATAACACTTTTCCTCGAACTGTATTAAGAACTGTTAATGATGCATTGAAGCCAGTCTATGGTAATGATGTTTTTGTTCGTTGGACGATAGATATCGCTCAACGCCAGGCACAAAGGCATAACTATCCTGTTGTAAGTATGGATGGTTTTAGGAGTCTAGAAGAAGCTCAGACGTTTAAAAACGCTGGAGGTATTTTGATCGGAGTAACTGCTTCTCAACAAACTCGCTTTAACCGCTTAGTTGCAAGGGGAAGATTTGGAGATGATGGTTGGGATAGTTTTTTGCAAAGTGACGCAATTGAAAGTGAGTGGATTGATCCGATACTGGAGATTTGTGATTACAGCATCGATAACAATGGTAATGAAGGTGAACTATTAGGGCAAGTTAACGCAGTAATTAACCAGCTAGGACTAGCAAAGTAAAATTTAAGGATGAACTGATAGTTTAAAGCTTTGAATTCCAAGTAGCATATTTATGAGCGTATCGCCGTTTGGCTAGATCCCATGCCGCTACCGTAATTGCTGCGTTTAACTTGTTCTCTTGGATGAGATTTTCGATTTCTTCAAATGAATAGGTCACAACTTCAATTTCTTCATTTTCATCTAAGTTTTGCTGTGAGTTGAGTTGTACGTTTTCTACAAAAAAACAGTACACTTTCTCTGTTGCTTTAGTTACAAATCCTGCGAATACTCCGAACTGCTCGAGTTTTTCGACTCTAATACCGGTTTCTTCCTCTAACTCATGTTTTGCAGTTTCTTCAATGTCTTTATGGTTGTTTTCCATTCTTCCAGCTGGAAATTCAAGAATGACGTCATCGTATCCAGGTTTATATTGTCGAACAAACACGACTTTTTCTTCCGGAGTTACAGCTACGATCATTGCAACATCTGAAAGTGTAGTCACCAAAAAATCATCAACGATTTTTCCACTAGGAAGTTGATACGTTCTTTGTTCAATAGGAAACCACTTGCTCGGTGATACATCTACTGTATTTAGAAGATTCCATTTTTTGAGGTCCATAATCAGTAGTATATCGTTCCAGGTAAGAATTGAAAGTAAAACACATCTACAATGGGGTAGGAATCGTTGTTTGATAGAATACTTACATGATCAAAACCTTGACAATAAAAAGTACCTACAAGAACAAATGGATGGAGGTATTTGAAGACAGTGTTGAGTTTGACAATAGTGAAAACGGGATTTATGGATACGTGAAACGCCACGATGGTGCAAGCCTGCTCATTGTGAATACCAACAATGAAATTCTCTTGGTCAATCAGTACCGGTATCCTATCAAGTCATTTCAATGGGGTATCCCAGGAGGAGCCATAGAAGAGAACGAAACTCCAGAAGATGCAGTGAGGCGTGAAGTGAGAGAGGAAACAGGATTGGAAGTAACGAACCTAGAAACCATGGGTTGCTTCTATCCTTTGAGTAGCTGCTCAACAGAGAAAGACTACCTATTCATAGCGCACATTGATGCCAAACTCCCTTCCGAGAATCCCGATGAGCAACATGATGAATTATTCCAAGAAAAGAAGTTTGTCCCCATTCAAAAAGCCTTGGAAATGATAGATAGAAATGAGATTACTGATTCCAATACTGCCAAAGCAATCCAGATGTTGGCTAGACGAATGAAGTGATTAATTACAAATTCACTTCGAAAAAAACTGTTACCCTAAGGGGATTTGGTTTGAACCATTTCTAGCTCACTTCGAGCAGCTCAGTCAGATTTATGAACTGTCAAAAGAGGAACTATGTTGAAATAATAATTATTAACTTAAAAAAAGTTTTAACAACCAATCTTGTACAAAAAATTAATGAATAACAGTAAATAGATCTTTGGTTAACAATCTGTTGTATCTGATTTGTCACCCATTGCTACATCAACAGCCCAGGCTATCTCATCTCTTTTGAATGGACTATCACCATATAATTGTAGAGCCCAAGCCAAAGGATCATTCATGCTGTCTGCAGCATCTTGTCTTCTTTCTCTCTGTGGCATTTCTTCCAGCATTATACTTGCAGCACTACTCATTCTTCTTTTTGTCCAATCGGGTGACCCCAAACCTTCCAGCATAAGCTGGCATAAGAGCATTCGTTGAAAGGAATTTTTTGAATCATCGGTCAATCCTTGACACCTTTCATCTAGATATTGGGAAATTTGTTTTCTTTCGTCTTCTGTCATATTATCGACTATTTTAGTACTTATTTAACTAGTCACAAGTGATAAACCCCAATAATTTGCTTAATCATAATCTGGACACTAAGCTTGAGTATATTCTTGCACAAAATGTGACCCCACCGAGATTCGAACTCGGGTTGCCTGGATGAAAACCAGGTGTCCTAGGCCTCTAGACGATGGGGCCAACCTAGAAATTCTCTCACACTATATAGTATGTCTGTGAGCCCGGTGAGGATCGAACTCACGACACAGAGCTTAAAAGGCTCCTGCTCTACCACTGAGCTACGGGCCCGCATCATTTCATTTACTCGAGTAGACGCGGAATTTCAAAAGAAAAACAACCCCTGATTAGGGTTGTTGTGTAGTATAACATGAGAAATTGACTTGCTTCAATGTCTTGCTCCCCTTGAGTGGTGGGGTATAATGGTGATGTTTCGTACGTGCTATTCGTAATTGCCAATAGAATTACTGGACTATGTCTAACCTTCACATCTCGATTTCAGCCGAAACATTAGCCCACATCGGCCCTTTATCTGTATCCAATTCCATGCTTACTAGCTGGATTGTCTCTGCATTTATTATTTTGTTAGCCGTCTTGGCTCATTCCTCAATTAATTCCAAAAAGAAATCACGATTATATACATTCTTTGAAATGCTCGTGGATGGAGTTTACAACTTTGCAGCGGAAATGACGGGAAGTCGAAGTAAGGCAGCAATGTTCCTTCCGCTTGTTTTAACCTTTTTCCTCTGGATTGCGCTCAACAACTGGGCAGGACTTTTGCCAGGTGTAGGACCCATTGGTATTAAAGAGGGTGCAGCATCTGAGGAGCATGCAGCGATTGCTCCAGCAACCTATGTAGCTGTTGCAGGAACCTCAGACACCCATGAAGCAGTTGCTGTCACTTCCCAAGAAACCGTCTCAGAAGGAACAGAAGAACATGAAGCCGGACCAACTGGAGTTGCAGAGGAGCATGCAGACACTGCCGAGGGTAATGAAGCAGAACATGCCACAGCCAAGGTGATTCCGCTGTTTCGAGCTGGAACTGCAGACTTAAATACAACTATTGCTCTAGCAGCAATTTCCGTAGCCTCCACCCAATATTTTGGTCTAAAGGTCTTGGGCAGTCACTACTGGAAGAAATATTTTGACTTTAGTAGTCCTATTAAAGCATTTGTCGGGATTTTGGAACTTATCTTGGAACTCGCAAAAATTATGTCATTTTCGTTCCGTTTGTTTGGAAACATCTTTGCAGGAGAAGTGCTCCTTGCGGTGATGATGTTCTTGGTTCCTGTTGTCATTCCCATGCCATTTTATGGCCTGGAGCTGTTTGTGGGTATGATTCAAGGTGTCGTTTTCGCGATGCTTTCACTTGTCTTTTTCAACTTGGCTACCATTGGTCATGGAGAAGAAGAACATTAAACACGTACTATAGTTGACACGCCCACTCAATTTGTAGGGGCACGAAAGGAATTATGAGTCCAGAAGCTGCACAGCAATTTGCAATTGCAATCACCATTGGTGTTGGAGCTATTGCCCCCGCTATCGCTATCGGAATGGTAGCCTCAGCAGGATTATCCGCAATTGGTCGTAACCCAGAAGCTGCTAGTAAAATTCAGACGAACATGATCTTGGGTATGGCATTCGCAGAAGCAATTGCTATCTACGCCTTGGTCGTCGCCTTAATCTTAAAATTCGTTTAAGAGGAGGACTTTTTACTCACTCCAGAATGGAGGGAGAATAAAAAAGAATCGACACTATGGATATAAACGTACTACAAATCATTTCACAGATCATTAACTTTGGTGTTGTCTTTGGAGCTTTATCGTTCTTGCTCTACAAACCCATGCTTAAGGCTATCGATGAACGTCGAAAGAAAACGGAAGACGCAGAGCGATTTGCTTCAGATGCCATGAAGGAAAAGGAAGAGCTCGAAGGCATGAAGAAGAAAACTAAAACGCAAGCCGAAAAGGATGCTGCCAAAATTGTCGAGTCTACTCGAGAAGAAGTAAAATCCCTCAAGACGAAACTCACAAAGGAAGCAAAAGATGAAGTGGCTGCATTCCGTGCTAAAGAGATGCAAAAGGTTGAGAATGAAGTGAAATCGTCACTCACCAAAATGGAAGACAGAGTAACCAAGATTTCCTTGGCTGTGGCTTCCAAAGTCATTGGGAATGAGATTAAAGATGCCAAAGCCCATAAAGCTGTCATCGCTCAATCCATTAAAGACTTAGATAAATCTTTAGGACAACTCTAAATTCTATGATTATCACTGTGGAATCAGCAATTGAGCTAGATGCGACAACACGTAAAGAGGTGGAAGCCGTTTTAGCTAAGCACAAACAGAAGGGGGATATTCAATATCGAGTGGACCCTCATATCTTGGGTGGACTTCGTGTCTACCTAGGAAGTAAGCGTATTGATGTTTCCTTAAAAGGACGATTATCGACTATTGAACAGTCCGTAGCATAATCGGTTTCGTATGATCTCAAAATGGGAAGCATTCCAAGCATATAAGATTGCAGAACTGACTCAAGGTTTGATAGCCCTTCAGCAATTTGATCATGTTGATCAGACTTTTGTACTGGACGAAGGTAATGTTATCAATTTTGCGATCTCGATGCTTAATGAACTTGATAGACAACTTGGGGAGGGACAGTTACTATTCGACGAAAACGAAGTCCTCGATGTGATGCTACTAACTCAGAAGCTGCTATCAGCAAAGCTAGATCCGAAATCACCAGAATTTAAGACGGCACTTAACACAGGAGTTAAGGAAATACTCGCTAAAAATGATAAAAGACTATGACAACACTCATCGATAAACTCAACACCATTACCTTCAGTAC
>JAGOVC010000005.1 GCA_018060955.1 Candidatus Woesebacteria bacterium
GAAAAAAAAATTGCTGCAATCATAACTGATAAATCGGTCGTCCTTCCCAAAGTTGCCGATTTGAATACCGACATTGATACACTTGATCGCTCCGATATCCTCAATGACTTACGTTCCGGAGTCTACGATGTGTTGGTGGGAATTAATCTCCTTCGAGAAGGTCTCGATCTTCCGGAAGTCACCCTTGTCGCAATCCTCGATGCGGATAAAGAAGGGTTCTTACGCTCGGCTTCCTCCCTGATTCAGATCATGGGACGTGCAGCACGGCATCATGAGGGTCATGTGATTTTGTATGCTGATCGCACCACCAAGTCCATGGAAGCCGCAATTGCAGAGGTGAAACGACGTAAAGAGAAACAAGAAGCCTACAACATCAAGTACAACGTTACTCCAATGACGATCATTAAACCCATTCGGGAAGATCTGATCAAACGAGAAAAGAAGGAAGAGGAAAAGCCGTTAACGAAAAAACAAAAGCTAATTCAAGTGGACAAGAAGACGCGCATCGATATTGACCAGATCGAACCAGAAAGCTTGACCCCAGCCGACAAACAGAAACTGATCAAACAACTCACCAAAAAAATGAATGAATCCGCAAAAACGTGGAACTTTGAACTGGCTGCAAAACTTCGGGATACAATTAGTTCCTTGCAGTAACTAATTATCTTTACCTTGTAGAAGCATTTTTAATTCAGCAGAGAACTCTTCTAGAATCACTCGGAGCACAATATAGGCAGGAATAATTAAAATCGCGCCCATAATACCTGCGAATCGTACCCCAACAAGAATCAACACAATCGAGGTAATTGGACTGATGCCCACTGCCTTTTTCATGATTTGCGGAACAACAATATTATTTTCCACAAACTGAATCACAATATAGAGACCGCCAACGATAGCTCCCATTGTTGGAGAGATCGTGATTGCCGCAATCAAAATTGCCGGAATTGCTGATAGCGTGGGTCCTAAATTTGGCAACATCTCCAGAATTCCCGCCAAAATTGCCAGCGGTACTGCATAGGGAATGCCTAAGATTGTTAGCCCAACGTAGGTCAGAATTCCAATGACGAACATCAAAACGATTTGACCGCGAACCCAGCCTCCCAAAGAATCTTCAATTCGGTTTAATAGTCGTCGACTCCGCTCTTCATGGTTGTGACGAAACAAGATTGCAGAATAGCGATACAGATGATCACGCTCCAGGAGCAAATACAGCGACATGACAATCACGGTAAAGACGGAGAAAATTAAAGAAAAAGTTGAGGTGACGTAGGCAAACAAGGTCATCACGGATGCGCCATATTGAGAAATTAAGGAAGATACATTGGAATACGAGAACTGGAATCCCGATAAATCTTGCAGTAATGGCGATTTTGGAATATCAAACTGGACAAATAGACGTGTTGTTTGATCAATCAACGGTGGAATGATTGCAATGCCAGCAATAATGAGTAACGCAATTAGAACTACATAGACTAAAATGACGGCAATTTCGCGAGAGAGTCGTACTTTTTGTAAGTTTGTGACTAAGGGATGCAGTGCTGTCATCAGCACAAAAGACACCGACAGCAAAACAATAATGTCGGTTACTCGAGATAACACATAAATCCCAAATAGAATGAGGAGTGTCGTTAAGATTGTTTTTATGGAAATTTCAACACGGTGTACGATCATAGGTTTCTATAGTTGAGTATACCAGTCTTTGAGTTGAGCCAATACTGCATCTTTCTTCTCAAGATTGCTACTGTCATACCAGTGAATTTGCTTTTCACGTTTCCACCACGTCATTTGCCGTTTGGCATATTGGACTTCATGTTTCGTCCACAATTCTTCTAGTAGATCTTGGGATAACCCCTCTTCAAGAAACCGTGCGATCTCACCATATCCTAGCGCGGATTTTGCTTCCGGCTTCCAATCAGGATAGGTGGTGTGTAAGCGGGTATACTCGTCAATCGCCCCTGCCTCTATCCGATGGGTTACTCTGTTTCCAATGCGCGCTTCAAGATCAGGTTTTTCAACTGAAAGTCCAATCCAAAACGAATGAGAAATTGAGAAGATCGGATCAAATACAGCCCGTGCTGCTTGATGCGCCGGTATCCAGCCGTCCGAAAGCTTTTTGGCAACTTCTGTTTCGATGGCACGAACTAAGCGACGGGGGTTCTGCCGATCCGACGGATTCATGCGGGTGAATCTGCGGGCAGAAATCCTTGATAATTGCTCCTGTAGCTGGCTTACGGTTAGAATTCCTAATTCTTCGCGAAGTTCTTGATTGGGTTCAATCATCGCCGTTTGTGGTGAACGAAATAAGGCTAACGTGTATAGGGGTGTTCCTCCGACAATTAGTAGCAACCGATTATCCGCATGGCTTTGTTGCTTAATTGATGATGCGTAGGAGAGAAAATTTGCTAAAGACCACGACACATTGGGTTCTACTAGATTAAGACCAAACAGTCGTGTGCCCGCAAATTGATAATGAGGCAAACCTGCTGCTGAGTACGAAAATGTCGAAGGAATATCCTTCCCGGTAACGATGTCTTGGCCTGTATACACCTGCTTGGAATCGACTACAAGGATGTCCACGCCGTCTGTTGACACCAACGATGGCAAGCTTGATGCCAGAAACAACGAGAGATCTGTCTTTCCTGAGGCCGTTGGGCCGACAATGACAATGGGTGCGATTTGATCCATACAGCGCGCTTAGACAACTTTTGGACGTACGGTTAAGTTATCTTTGTTAATGATTTTGTCTAATACTTCCCATCGTCGTTTTTTCTCCGCATGGGAAAGTGTATCGGGATAGAGTTTAAAACTTGCTGTTCCCGGACGGGGTGAGTACATCGCGACAAAACCAACTTTCCAATCCATTTCCTTGGAAAATTCGACAGTTTCCATGAATTCTTCTTCTGTCTCTCCTCCAAACCCGACGATTAGATCCGTACCAATCACTACATCTGGCACCGCATCTCGTAGCTTCCGCACAAGTTCTCGATAGTGTTCTTTGGTATATCCACGATTCATTCGGTACAAAACGGCGTTACTTCCCGATTGCAATGGAAGGTGGATGAACCGATCCAGTTTAGGATTTGAGGCAATCTCTTGAATGAGGGCATCATGAAAATCCCATGGATTACTGGTCAAAAAACGAATTTTCTTGATTTGATCATAGGAGGACACTGCTTGGAGTAGCTTCACAAAGGGTGGAATTCCAGAGGGTTTTTCATACTGGGTTCTGTTATCCGGAATTTCCTCTCGTGACAATTCTCGCTCTTGGCGCATGAGCATTTTTCGAAGCCCGATCCCCTCTTTTTCCAATCCCCATGAATTTACATTCTGTCCCAGAAGCGTGATCTCATCATAGCCTTGGGACACCAAATGTTCTACTTCCGTAATGATATCTTCCAACTGTCGAGATTGCTCTCTTCCTCGAGAATACGGCACAATACAATAGGTGCAAAATGAATTACAGCCGGCACTGATTGGAATCCAGGCATGTGTTTTATCTTTTCTAACAACTGCACTGTTAAACCCTACTTCGTTAATGGGAAGAATTTCATCGACCATGGGCAAGATCTCGTAGAGTTTTTCATTCCCGTGATGGGTCATGCATCCCGTTAAAATGATCTTGGGTTTAGGTAATCCTAGAGTTTGAAAATGAGTCACCACGTTATACAAGAAGCCTCGAGCACGATCCTCTGCTGATTGTCGGATCGCGCAGGTGTTCACCACAATTTCGCTGGCGATTTTCCAGTCAGAGACTTCATCATAACCACGCGACTGATAATCTCCAGCAATACGTTCAGAATCAGATTTATTGGATTGACATCCAAAAGTATGAATGAAATACGAGGGCATCCCTATATTTTACCAGGTAAGCCCATTTTCAGAGAATCAGGTCGGCTATGAACTGTCTCGAGCAGCGTTTCTAAATGTAAGCCCAGCATGATTGATTACTGCAATCATCTCATAAGTCAGACCCATTGCCTCTAATTCTCGATCATTGAGTGCGTAAAGCTTTATTAGAGTCATCCTTGGATGTTTATCCAGCCAGTCTAGTACAGTTCTAATATTATTCAATGAAAAGCGTGAGTCTTCTGCCAGATGCATACCCGATCGAGAAAGATAATCTTTAAAAGCTACTATGTCGGTCGGAATAACTTTAGGAGCACTCTGCTGAGTTGCCAAGATCTCTGCACTCCGTTCAGCACGGTTCTTTCCTGGGCTAACTTGAAAACCTTTCAATAGATCATCCGTCATAATTTCTCCTCTAATGCAACGTACTCTATCAAATAGAAGACACTTTTCAAGTAAGAAGCTATGTTCAAAATTAAAACCTGCTACTCGTAGCGAAGAGCTTCAATGGGAGAGAGTTTGCTTGCTTGCCGAGCTGGGATAACCCCAAAGATGATCCCTACCGCAGCGGACACTCCAAAGGCAATCCCAACCGCTTCAAAGGTGATTTGGGTTGGAATAAAACGGTTGATGACTAACGAAAGCAAGAACGCCAAACCTGTCCCAATCATTCCGCCAATAACAGAAAGGGTTGCAGCTTCAATCAAGAACTGCGTCAGAATGATTGATGGAGTTGCTCCCAAAGCTTTGCGCAAACCAATCTCTCGAGTTCGTTCAATAACGGAGACAAGCATGATATTTAAGATCCCAATGCCACCAACGACTAAAGAAATTGCAGCAATTCCACCTAATCCAGCCGTTAACGCACCAAGGACTTGGTTAATTGTTTCCAAAATCTGAGATTGTTCGACCACGGAGAATTCATCCTCTTTAAAGCGGGTTAACATGTACCGTTCGATATCTTTTTTCGCATCATCAATCGATTCTCTAGATACCGCTGCTGCGGTAATCTGGGTAATGGAGGTCGCGCCAAACATTTTCATGACCGTTTCCACGGGAACATATACATAGGTATCAAACGAAGGTCCACCGAATCCTCCGCCTCGTTCTTTCGCGACTCCGACGACTCTGTACGCTTGACTACCAATGGATATTTTCTTTCCGATCGGATCGACATCTTGAAATAATTCCTCCGCAGTCTTTGAACCAAGAACCGCAACTCGGGTGTTGGAATTAAACTCAGAATTGGAGAAAAATCGTCCTTTCGCAACCTCCGTATCCGTGATGCGTGCATACTCCGCGTTCGTGCCATAAATGATCACGCTCTTGCTTTTGTCTTTATACGAGACTTTCAGACTCGCGGTGTATTCGGGAGCAACAGCCGCGATATGTTCTCGTAATTTTCCAATTTCATTGACATCACGCAACTTAAATTGGGTCGTGAGTAGTGCGGTTGCTTGGCTCTCCGCATTAAATCCTCCTCCATCGCCAAAGACATCCCCAGGAATGATATAGATATTGGTTGCACCAAAGGAGTTGAACTGATTTTCAATGTAGGCTTGAAGTCCGTTCCCAATCGACGTGAGTAAGATGACGGAGCCCACCCCAATAATGACTCCGAGCATGGTCAAAAATGAGCGAGTTTTATTCGTAATAATCGCTGCGATTGCAATACGGATAGCATTCAAGAACGACTGCATACTTATTTTTTCTTTGAGTCAGACAGAATTTGTCCGTCTCGTACCCTGATTTGACGTTTCGCATGTTGTGCTACTTCTTTTTCGTGGGTCACTAGAACAATTGTCTTTCCTTCTTTGTGGAGCTGTTCGAAAAGTCGCATTACCTCTTCACCAGATTTGCTATCTAGATTTCCCGTGGGTTCGTCAGCAAATACGATGGAAGGTTGATTGACCAATGCTCGTGCAATAGCCACACGTTGCTGCTGACCACCCGAAAGCTGCGCCCGAGTATTGTTTAATCGGTCTCCTAGACCTACTTGTTGTAACAGTGCGGTTGCCCTCTTCTTGCGCTCCGCTGCCGGAAGATTTGCATAGATGAGCGGCAGCTCCACGTTTTGGAGTGCACTCGCTTTCCCTAATAAATTAAATTGTTGAAAGACAAATCCGATTTCAGAGTTGCGAAGTTTCGCTAACTGCGGCTCAGAATACCGCTCCACACTTTTCTCTTTTAAGAATATTTTCCCACTTGTTGGAGTATCGAGAAGACTCATCACCTGCAGTAGTGTCGATTTCCCCGATCCCGATGGTCCCATGATCGACACATACTCACCCGCGGCGATTGTTAAGCTGACACCGTTTAATGCATGAATTTCCTGATCGCCTACTTTGTAGGTCTTCACGACTTGTTCTAGTTTTAAAAGTTCCATAACCTTAGTTGGGGAGAATGACCTCGTCGCCAAGAGACAATCCTTCGAGCACTTCAATCTGGTCCTCACCCTCGATTCCAAGTTTCACTTCGCGTTCTATTGGTTTTTGGGGATTACTTGGATCCTTCACCATCACAATTGATTTTTCAGAACGCATAGAAACTGCTTCGATCGGAATCAAGAGCGAATCATCACGTTGCTCCAGAATTAAGCTGACTGTTCCGTTGAGCCCCAGTCGTAAGAATTGCAAATCACTAATGGGGAATCGGATGCGAATGGGGAACACAGTGCCCCCACTCGAACGTCGAGATTGTTCTGCCTTCACAGAAATATAATCAATCACGGATTCTACTGGTTGGTCCGGATACGCATCCAAGACAATCCGCACAGGCATGCCAGCATGAATTCTTCCGATGTCAATTTCATCCACTTCAGCTTCAAAAATTAAGGTAGAGGGATCTACAATTTCAAACGTATCTGTTGCGGTTACTTGAACTCCGGCTACGGAAATCGGTAATGAGGTAACAACCCCATCGATCGGAGAATAGAGTGTTGCATTGCGAATCGCGAGATCTTTGAGCTCGACTGCGATCACGCTATTGTTTAATGAGAGTTGAGATTTCTGGGCAAGTCGTAAGATTTCATCATTCTTCACTAGATCTTCTCGGTTATCTTTATCTTGTTCAAAGTCTAAACGCTCACTCATGTAATCATTTAACGTAGCTTGCAAGTTTTTTTGCAGATCTCGAATGTCCATTGTTGCCAAGGCTTGTGACTTCTTGATGAATTGTCCCTCTTTAACGGGAAGCGAAACAATCTTTCCACCGGCAAGAAAACGAAGACTGGCTTTTTTATCTGCATCGACGACACCAGGCACATTGATTACTTCTTCGATTTCCCCTTTCTCGACCTTCGCAGTGGATAATGGTTTATTTGAAGCGGTGCGACTACGATACAAAAAGAATCCACCGATCAAAATGATAATCAGGATCCCAATCACCCATCGTTTGGAAATGCGTTTAAAAAGTGCTTTCATATAAGAAGTAATAGTATAGTCTGTTTACTGCTAAAAAACAGCTACTTGCATCCTTATTTTATCTTTGATTACAATGGCTGCTTGATCTATGACAAAATACACAAAATATTATCAACAAATGTGGGATCTCCACAAAAACATCCTTTCTACTTTTCAAGAAGTGCACGACTTGTACCAACAACAACCGAAAGAAAAAAAGAACAAAGAGGATTTTGATGCAATCGGAAAACAAGCTCGAGAAGTCATGGAGGACTGGGACAAACGACTCTGTATGCAGATGGAGAAAGGCTACAACGGCGTGTTTTCTTCTAAAGTGAGCGAGAAATTTTGGACAGAGATTAAAAAGGATTTTCCTTTGGTTGACCTTGTCGGAGTTGAAGTGCGTTACGTCTGATCTTGAAGGACAGTCATAACTCAACGCGAGTCTAGCTGGGCTCGTAACTCCGTTTTATACGCTTCCACATCCGGTTGATTAAACGTATTCACTTCCATTAGTTGTCCTAGAATCATGACCGTGGTCATGTGAAATTGAAGAAATGCTCCAAGCGTAGCTGCGCTTATCTCCGAAAACTGCATACTCGCATATGGAATTTTTTTATGTGTATAGGTCGTTTTCACTGCTTCCAGAATCGCTTCTTTAATGCTGTTTAAACTCTTGCCTTGAATTCCTTTCACGAGTGATACTCCCAGATCAGAAGTTGGAAAGTCCTGCCCACCAGAAACAGAGATAAAACTTGTTACTAGTTCGATCTTTCCTCCAAAGTAATACTGAACCACGGAATGTAAATCATTCGAGCCGATAGAGACGGTGGGCAACATTCCTTTTCTATCTTTTCCTAAGCTTTCTGCGTAGAGCTGCCGTAGCCACTTTCCTAGAGACTCTAGTCGTGGTTCAAAGAGAAAAAAGTCGTGGATGTTTTTTCCTTGTGCTAGTTCATTTAATAGAAAACTTGCGTACAACGCTGCCTTGCTTGTCGATGAACAATCTTCTTCTAGCTGGGCTTGTGCTCCGTGAAGGAGGGATGCAATTGGAACACCACAGAGTACGAGCGGTAACAACCCCACGGAACTCAGCACACTGAATCGACCGCCGACCTGCTGTGGAATTGACAAAAAGGAGTAACCTGATTGCTTGGCGAGTTCTTCTGCAGCGGTACCTGTATCGGCGATGATCACAATTGAAGATTGCTCGGGTGTACCTAGCCACTCTGTTAGCTGTAGCACGATGGCCGAGAAATTAGCGATGGTCTCTGTCGTGGTACCCGATTTACTCACACAAAGAAGCGCGAGTTCATTCCAAGAAGAAATGTTTAAACTCCGTAAGGACTTCAAGACTTGGTTCATGGTCCACGCATCACAAGTATCCAGAAAGAAGAGAGGAAGCATTGCTTCTCCCATTGCTTCATAGATTGCACGCGTTCCCAAGTTGGAGCCACCGATACCTATAACCAGCACCGCTTTAAGTTTCTGTCCAAGCCCTTCCCTAACCTGTTCTATTGCTTTTAGCATTGATTGATCACCAGGCAAACAAATTGATGCTTCTTGCGCTGCGTAATTCTTCTGCGTATAAATAGACTGTAGCTTCTCAAGATAAGCAACGGCTCGTGGATCTGGAGTTGAAAGTGGTATCGTCACATCAATCATACAAATCTCCCTGGTACTATCGCCCAGACTAAGCTGTTTGAGTATAAAAATCAAGTCGACAGTTGCGGCAATGCCAAATGCTTTGTATGCTTACATTGTAAGAGAATTGGGTCTTAGTGAACCCAAGTAGAAGATCCGTACTATGTCATCCGCTTTTCCAAAAACACAACTCCATGGCTTAGGAGCTATCGCACTTCCAACAGAAGTGCTTATTTTCTTCAAGCAAGATGGAGAACAATCACTTCTGCATACCGCCTCAAGCCAAAATGGAATTGAAATACACACCCACAAAGATCATCCGGTTTTCCTGGATGAAAACGACCTAGAATTATCGGCACACGATCTTTCGGAGTTTCGCCTCTCTAAAACTGCAGAAAACTATGAGCTCGTCTACAAACGCGTGGTAGCAGATAGCACCCAAATTCATAAAGCAACCTCAATTGATGCAGTTACCTTTAAGTCGACTGGGAAAATGAATGTTCCGGAGCTTGGTGTCATTGTTCCAAACTTTACCTACAACAACAAACAAGTGATGTATTGGGGTGAGAAAGACATTCATGTGGCCTATTCCAGTGACGGCCTCAACTGGGAAAGTGATGCAAGCCCGGTTCTCTCACAGTTTCAAGATCAATTTGGTGTCATGCCACTTCGGGTAGGAACAATCATTCCGACTCAGAATGGATTACTGTTGATTTTCTATGCTGTAGGTCGAGAGGGAAGTGGAACACATCATTCCTTACACGCTGCTTTTTTTGATCTCGAAAATCCCTCAAAATTATTGCGACGCTCGGAAACGTTATGGGAACAGACCGAAGAATGGAGCGGAACAAACGTCACTCCAGTAGGGGTAGTGTACTTTGATAAACGCTTAATCTCCTATTGGGATTTCCATGAGGAGGGACTGTTTGCCATTGCCCACACTTCCCTAAAACATCACACGGTTGTTTCCCCAGTTCGTGCGACCGATTTACAACGCTTGACGCAGAATCCGCTGTTGACCCCTCTTAGTGCCCATTACTGGGAATCCAAAGCAGTGTTTAACCCCGCTGCAGTGGTGGAAGACGGAAAAGTACATTTGTTATATCGAGCGGTGGGTGATTCGGATATGTCTGTTCTTGGCTATGCCTCCAGCGTCAACGGTGTCGACTTCGAAGAACGACTGGATACCCCGGCATATATTCCCCGTGCAGATTTTGAAGGTGGTTTCCATGTTAAGTCCAAACCATCGTCCGGATACTATAGTCCCTACCAATCTGGTGGTGGTGGATATGGAGGTTGTGAAGATCCTCGGTTAACGCGAATCGATGATCGATTCTATCTAACGTATGTCGCTTATGATGGTGGCAGTCCTCCCAGAGTTGCGTTAAGTTCGATTTCTGTGGAAGATTTCCTCAACAAAGTATGGAAGTGGAAAGAGCCCGTCTTGATTTCACCTCCTGGAGTGGTTGATAAAAATGCGGTCGTTTTCCCTGAGAAAGTAAATGGCAAGTATGTTGTGTTACATCGAATTTTCCCCAATATTTTAGTAGACTTTGTCGATGATTTAGATGCTCTTGATGGTTCTACTTTCCTCAAAGGTGAATTTGCGATCCGACCCTCCCGAACGGGTTGGGACAATCGTAAAGTTGGGGCTGGGGCTCCTCCGATCAAGACCAAGGATGGGTGGTTGTTAATCTATCATTCGGTTGGAGAAGCAGATCCGGGGAAATACAAGATGGGCGCGATGCTCCTGGATTTGCAAGATCCAACAAAGGTACTCTATCGCACCGTCTCTCCGATCTTAGCTCCGGATGAGAACGCAGAAAATGAAGGTTGGAAATCTGGAGTTGCATATCCCTGCGGCGCTGTGATATTAAATGATTTGCTCTATGTATACTATGGTGGAGCAGATACCGTCGTTTGTGCCGCTACTGCAAATATTGATGAGTTCTTAAAAGAACTTAAAACTACAGGGAAAGTCTCATTGACTCCCGTAAGCGTTCATACTCGCCACCAGTTACATCCACAACAAACATAAAGGAAAACCTCACTATGGTGACCGTGAAACGCTGTGAACAAAACCCACTGTTGCTTCCCGATCCCAAAGCGGACTGGGAAAGCATTGCCGCTTTTAATGGATGCCCAGTCGTCCAGGGCGATACAACGCATCTGCTGTATCGAGCACTCTCTTTGACGCGACAATCGAGTGTCGGCTATGCGTCCAGTACCGATGGTATTCATTTTTCGGCGCACAGTCAGAAAATAGTTCCAGAATTTGAATGGGAAAAGTTTGGATGTGAAGACCCACGCGTAGTCTGTATCGATTCCACGTTTTATATCACGTATACCGCACTATCCACATTTCCGTTTGGCCCAGAAGGGATCAAGTTAGCACTTGCAAAAACCACTGATTTTGTGACGTTTGAAAAACATCCCATGACTCCCTTCAACGCGAAGGCGTCTGCCTTGTTTCCAGAAAAGATCAATGGAAAGTTCGCAATCATTTTAACTGCAAATACTGATCTTCCTCCGGCTCACATTGCAATCGCGATGTTCGAGCAGGAATCAGATCTTTGGAATCCTGAAGCATGGAGTAATTGGTACGATGATCTCACCCAATACACACTCCCACTTCAGCGATCACCGGATGACCACATCGAATTAGGCGCTCCACCCATCAAAACAGAAAAGGGCTGGCTGCTATTTTATTCTTACATCCGAAATTACCGCTCTGATCATAAGATTTTTGGAATTGAAGCTGTGTTACTAGATTTGGACAATCCATATACGATTCTGGGACATACGCAAAATCCGCTCATGCTTCCCCAAGAATCCTATGAGGTCCATGGCGATGTGCCCAATATTATTTTCCCGACCGGAGCGCTTTTGTCTGGGGATACCATCAGAATTTACTACGGAGCTGCAGACACGACCTGCGCAATGGCAGAGTTGTCACTACAAGAGTTATTAGACCAATTGCTAAAAGTGGGAACGACTCCCATTCACATTTCTACGACAAAGCTAGAAATGGAACGCGCGCTGACCAACCCAATTATTTCACCACTTTCTGAACACACATGGGAAAACAAATTAACCTTTAATCCCGCTGCGATCTATGAGGGAGGTAAAGTCCACGTATTGTATCGAGCGATGGGCAGCGATGATACCTCGGTGGTTGGATATGCATCGTCCACCAATGGCATTCATATTGAGACTCGATTACCAGATCCGATTTATATTCCAAGAATCCAGGAGGAATCAAAGAAAAAACCAGGAAACTCAGGCTGTGAAGATGCTCGGTTAACCAGAATCGGTGATCGCATCTACATGATGTATACCGCCTATGATGGAGAGAACACGACCAAAGTTGCGCTCACATGGATTACTGTGGACGACTTCTTGCAGCAGAGTTGGAATTGGTCACCTCCAATTTTAATTTCGGATCCCAGCAAAAACGATAAAGATGTCGTGCTATTTCCAGAGAAGATTCGTGACCGCTATTACTTTATTCATCGATTAGATCCGCACATGTGGATTGATAGTGTTGAAGATTTGGAATTTCACTCCAAGCCCTTCTTTACTGGGACCATCATGATGAGCCCTCGTGCAGGGAAGTGGGACGATGTAAAAATCGGAGCCAGTTGCCCTCCGATTAAGACAGAAAAAGGCTGGTTGCTGATTTACCATGGAATTGAAAGTTCGAGTAAGATGTATCGGCAAGGTGCCGTTCTCTTGGATTTAGAATATCCGGATCACATTTTAGCTCGATTAGATGAGCCTATTCTTGAACCCAAAGAATGGTACGAGAATAATGGACTACGTCCAGGAACAGTGTTCGCCTGTGGAGGCGTCGTTGTAGACGGATGTCTCCATCTCTATTACGGCGGAGCTGATCAATTCTGTGCAGTTGCCAGTATTCCCATGACAGAACTCTTAAGTGCCTTCACGTTGTCGTGATGGAATTTCGCATTCGGTAATTCAACGGTCTTTAACGCTATAGTCTTTTTCATGGCTGTTATTACACTAAGAGATCCTATTGCACTTTATAGCTGGTGGTCGCTGAAAATTCCATCGATTGATCGATGCGATAGTTTTTATAGCGCTCCCCACCCTGCTTAGCTATTGTGCGACATGGCAATCGATCTAATTTACCTATAATAATCGACGCACGAGCGTTGCGAGTACCAAACGTTGAAAGAGTATTTGTACAACAGCAAACCAAGAGTGTGTCGTGTGGAACACCTACACAACTCTCACTTCCCTTTCAGCTCGTTTTAAGTTTAGTGCGTGAAGATAATCCACAGTGCATGCAAAATCCCGGGAACATACCCTAGAAGGGTCAGAATAATATTCAGAAAGAAGTGAAAAGTAAAACCCACCTCTAAGAATACTGCTGCCGGGGGCAACACAATTGCGATTAACATTTTTAATAGATCAGGCATATCACGTAGTGTACGATAGATAGCTCTACTCTTCTGTAAATACTCAGTAAGGATTCCTTATGAAGTTATCAGTAATACTTGTGACTATTGCAGTAGTGTTTGTAGGAGTCGTTATTGCTCGGCAAGTCATTCTCTATGTTCAAGGTGGGACGATGCGCACCACCACACCTTCAACACAGTTAGATCAACAGCTCGATCAGCCTCAGGCGGTCATCACACCACACGAATTAACCATCGATTTTCTTAAGGCGCAACAAACTCCCGGCAGTGAGATTACTGTTCATTCCACGCTTCCGGCTGGACGTAATTATTCTCGACAGGTCGTGTCCTATCAGTCACAAGGATTTCGAATTTATGGACTTCTCACGATTCCCACTGGAACGAAACCCGAGGGTGGTTGGCCTGTCATTGTGTTTAATCATGGATACATTGCACCTAGTGCATATAGAACTACAGAAAAGTATGTTGCGTATCAGGACGCATTTGCGCGAGCAGGATATATTACCCTAAAGTCCGATTATCGTGGTCATGGATCCTCCGAAGGTCCAGCAACTGGTGCTTATGGATCACCGGGTTATGCCATTGATGTGCTCAATGCTGTTTCCTCACTAAAAATGTTCCCCGATGCCAATGGGGATAAAATTGGAATGTGGGGACACTCGATGGGTGGATATATCACCTTGCGCGCGATGGTGGTTAACGGGGATATCAAAGCAGGAGTCATTTGGGCAGGGGTCGTCGCCTCCTATCCAGATATGCTCACAAACTGGCGTCGATCATCGCAGTCGCCCCAGCCAACTCCCACAGGTGTACGTCGCTGGCGCGAAGCATTGACTGCAGAATATGGTACTCCACAAGAGAATTCCACGTTCTGGAACTCTATCTCTGCGAATAGTTATTTGAAAGATATTTCGGGGCCTGTTCAAATTCACCATGGAACAGCGGATTCGACAGTTCCGGTAGAATTCTCAACCACCTTGGATACTCAGCTACAAGCCGCAGGAAAAGACTCACAACTCTTCTTGTATTCGGGAGACGATCACAATCTTTCAAAGAATTTATCACTGGCACTACAGCGCTCTGTAGTATTCTTTGACCAGCACGTGAAGTAACTAGATATGGAATGCGCCACCGACAAGATAGGCAACGATCGCCGCTAATCCTCCAATAACCACCGTTTCGCCCACTGTTCGTGTGAGCGCATGTCCAGTGGCTCTCCATCGAAGAACTCCCAAGCTCAGCATTGCAATCACCGTAAACACACAGGAAATCATAAAGACGGAGGATATGTTTCTAAATAAGAGGTATGGAAGAAGTGGTATGACTCCAAATCCTACAAACGAAATAAAAGTAACGACAGCCATCCAGATATTATTTTGATTGGCAGTATTTGGAAGCCGTACATCTTGATCCATCATGAATTCAACCCAATAGGATTCATTGGATCGAAGCAATGTAGCAAATTCCTGCGCCTTTTCCTGCTTAAAGCCTTTTGACTCTAAAAGTCGGATAGTTTCTTGAAACTGCGCATCAGGATTGTCACGAATTTTTTTTAGTTCTTTTTGTTTTTCATTGCTATAGACATCTGACTGCGATCGCGATGACAACAAATCACCTAACGCCATCGATACGCCGTCTGCAAACAAGTTTGCAAATCCAAATAACAAGACAGTGAACACCGGGAGAATGCGGACATCTACCGCAGCTCCAGTAAACCCTGCAACCACCGCAAATGTGGTAATAATTCCGTCATTTCCTCCGTACACAATTTCTTTTAAATACGTGGACAAATATGACATGGTTGGTCGAGTCGGCGCTAAAGTCTTTGGCATCATTTCATTCTACTCCATAGTTCGTTGCTTTTAGTGTAGTAGTCTGCCATGATCAATCATGTATGAGCTGGAAAGTTGTAAAGATTCTTCTCGGTTTACTAGTCGTCTTGTGTGTTAGCAATGTCATCTTCTTGAATGTCTACGTGTTTAAAATCTTGCCCTCTCAATTGGAACGGACAATTGCCCTTACCTCCATGGCATCTGAAAACACAACTGATTCTGAAGATTGTGGACCAGCGTGTAAAATCTACCTGCAAGAAGAAATCGAAGAACTTCGTCAGTCACTGATCGCAACAGGCACATCAAAACTTGCAGTTAAACCCACTTCAACACCAGCCGTCACGCCGACTCCCTCTCCTACGCCAATCCGCTCTATAGAGACGTATGTTCCATTAGGAGGTGGAAAAACTTCGCTAGATCAGTGGGAAGATTTAAAAGGCATCGAAGGCTACATTAATACGGAAAGCTATCCTCCCATCACCAACGTCTATTTTGAAGTTGCCTTACGAATTCCTACAAAAAACGGGAAAGTGAGTGCTAGACTTTACAACGTTACTGATAACCATCCAGTCTGGAATAGCGAGGTCAGTACGGAGAACGAAACTAGCACCTTTATCGGTTCACGCTCGCTTCAGCTCGATCCAGGAAACAAACTCTACAGAGTTCAACTGAAAACAACGTTGAGATATGAATCGATTCTAGATTTTTCTCGAATCAAAATTATCACATCCCTCTAATCCCTTAAACATCATTCATTTCGCCTGTGTGGTAGTGTAGTGATGAACTTTTTCAAAAAGTGTCGTTAGGTCAAATGGTTTTTCTAAATACCCATCCGCATTGGCACGTGCTGCTAGTTCTTTTAGATCTGTGTGTGCGGAGACAAGAAGTACTGGTATTGTTGACAAGGTTGTCGATGATTTGAGAGTACGAATAATCTCTTCGCCCGATACACCTTTAATGAAGTAGTCAACCAAAATTAGGTCAGGGAGAGACTGTTCGATAATCTGGGGCCACTGAGTGGGTTCCGTACATGATTGAACAACATGTCCTTGTGATTCCAAAGCGATCGTCACTGCTTCTGCAATGGCCAGATCGTCATCAATGAACAAAATCGTTGCCATACTTTTAGAAAAGTATGAGTATACACTACGACCTTAGATGCTTATGACTATTTCATTACGACTTTAATATATAGTAAGAAAATAATTTGCTACACTATTAGTACATGAACATACAACGAATTGGAATTATTTTTATCATCCTTTTAGTTCTCGCGTTCCTCTATACGCGGTTCTTTGGTCCGCTTGAATCGCTACAAACGCTTTACACGCAGCCCCCAGTAACCTCCACACAACTGTCAGAAGATGTTTCCTATACCATACAGAGTGTTGCCACGAATTTGAAAGTTCCATGGAGCGTTGTGTTTACCTCGAAAACACGAGCCTTGATTTCAGAACGCTCCGGCTCCATACGGGTACTGGAGAATGACGTTCTCTCCCCTACTCCCTTGCATACCTTTTCGAATGTCTCCTCCAAATCCGAAGAAGGATTAATGGGATTGGCCGTTGATCCAAACTATGAGACGACGAAATACATCTATGCGTGCTATGCCACCATGGATGGATCAACAATGTCGGATAAAGTCGTCCGATTGACTGATGAAGGAACTCGATTCACCAATGAGACAGTCATACTGGCTGGTATTCCCGCCGCTGTAAATCATGCTGGATGTCGCCTACGTTTTGGACCGGATCAAAAATTGTACATTACTACTGGGGAGGCGACGCAAAAAAATATTGCGCAGGATCGTAATTCACTGGGTGGGAAAATATTACGCATCAATGCGGATGGAAGTATTCCGCAAGATAATCCCTTCCCGAATTCGCCTGTCTTTAGTCTAGGTCACCGAAATCCGCAAGGAATTGATTGGCATCCCCTCACCAATCAACTATGGGAAACAGAACACGGACCCTCAGGAAATGACGGTCCTGGTGGTGGTGACGAGGTCAATAAGATTGAGGCGGGGAAAAACTATGGCTGGCCGATCGTTTCTCATCAAAAAAGTGCACCTGAATTTGTAAGTCCGTCGCTGGTTTTTACTCCAGCGATCGCCCCGGCATCTGGAATGTTTTATCGTGGATCTGTCTACCCACAATGGAAAAACAATTTTCTCTTTGGCATGCTTCGAGGCACTGGGATCATGCGCGTGCAATTTGATGATCAAGGAGAAAAAATCGTCTCAAACGCAAAAATTGACAACATCGATGTTGGTCGGGTTCGAGAAATCGTGGAGTCACCCGACGGAATTCTCTACTTTACGACTAGTAATCAGGATGGGCGAGGACGTGCTCGTCCACAGGATGATCAACTCTTCAAAATCATCGTCACCCAATAGGTTCTTTCTTGGCTGGAATTATTTTCGACTTGCTCTCGCTAGTACCAATAGCGTACTCTCAAGCTCTATATGACCGGTCGAACCCACGATGTTGCAGCCTTTGCGGCGTTAACATTCGCACTCATTCAGCTACCACTTATCCCAATGTCGCTTCCTACCGCAGCGATGGCATTTGGAGCGAACTTTATCGGTGGTTTATTTCCTGACATTGATCAGCCAACTTCCGACTTATGGGATAACTTTCGCGGTGGTGAATTCGTCTCCAAGGTTGTCTGTCGATTTTTAGGGGGACACCGTCATATCTCACATTCACTCATTGGCGTCGGACTGATTGGTTTTATTTTGGATAAGAGTCTGTATGCCGTGTCTAGTATTATTTTGATCGACATGCGTATCGTCTGGTGGTCTTTTATGATTGGGGTCGTCAGTCATCTGCTCATGGACATGCCAACGAAAGAAGGAATTCCCTTATTTTGGCCATTAAAGTTAAAAATAGGAATTCCTCCATTTCGATTCTTACGCATTCGGAGTGGACACTTCGTTGAGAATTTCATCATCTTTCCTGGGTTCTGTCTTTTGATTCTCTATCTTCTGTTTACTAATCAAGTGAAGGTCTTGGACTTTTTGCATAACTACATCCGCTAAATCTTGACGGTGATCAGGAAGAACGATACAACCTACAAGTGACTATGGAAGCCTTCAGTACCCCAATGATGAAACAGTACCAAGCAATTAAGCAGCAACATGTGGACTGTTTATTGTTTTATAGAATGGGTGATTTCTATGAGCTGTTCTTGGATGATGCGTACATTGGAGCTAAAGTCCTCAATATTACATTAACCAGCCGAGCAAAGGGGAAAGACGGCAGGATTCCGATGGCTGGGGTGCCCTATCACGCAGTTGATCCGTATCTCTCAAAGTTGGTAAAAGCCGGATACAAAGTTGCGATTTGCGAACAGGTCGGTCTCCCGAGCAAGTACGGAATTGTAGACCGGGAAGTCGTTCGTATTGTGACTCCCGGAACAATTACTGATGAACACGCGATTGAAAAAAAAGAGAATAACTTCTTGATTAGTCTCTCTGTTACTGCCTCATTGCTGACGATTGCTGCTTGTGATCTTTCCACTGGTCAAATCCAGATTATTGAACATGAAGGATCTCCACAAGCCTCCCTGCAAGATGAGCTGGCCCGCATTCAGCCTGCAGAATGCATCCTGTCTCCTGCTGATTATGCCAACCCGGAACTATTGTCCTGGCTCAAAACGCAGAACGACATGAGCATTTTCCCTTTCAATGAGTGGCAATCGTTTGAACATCAAGCCTACTCATTATTGAAATCACATTTCAACGTTAAGACGCTGGAACCCTTTGGAATCGATGACAAACCCCACGCGGTACTCACTGCCGCAACACTCCTCGGTTACCTTAAAGTCACTCAGAAGGATCGCCTGGGTCATATCAAAACCATGCACCTAACATCTCCCCAACAGTATCTGGAGATCGATCGATCAACCATGCTAAATTTAGAATTATTTTCAACGATTCGAAATAGAGATGATAAAGGATCCCTACTGTCTGTCATTGATTACACCAAAACGGCGATGGGAGGTCGTCTCCTCCGATCGTGGATTCGACATCCACTCGCACATCGGGAACCATTAATTCGGCGCCTAGATGCTGTCGAGGACCTCGTTATCAACGCGTCCCTTTCCTCCACACTAGTAAAGACATTACTAACCATCAGTGATATCGAGCGCGTTGTTTCTAGACTTGCCTTGGGCATAGGTAATCCACGAGATTTAATTTCGCTTAAAAATGCACTCCAGTCCGTGGTGCAGTTACAATCCGAATTAGCGATTGCAAGCTCATCGCTTCTTCAAGAATTAGCAACGGAAATTTCTGTTGCAGAGTTAGAAAAACTCCGTGCACACATCGAAAAGACAATCAATGAACAACCTCCGATTAATCCAAAAGAAGGAGGAATTATTCAGTCTGGTATCAGCGAAAAACTAGATGGGCTTCGAACAATTGTGGGATCCGGAAAACAATGGATGCTTGAACTGGAAGCACAAGAGCGAAACGCAACCGGTATTAATTCTTTAAAAATCCGTTACAACAAGGTGTTTGGTTTTTATATTGAAGTCACAAACGCTAATTTACTTTCTGTCCCCGCGACCTACCAACGTAAACAAACCATGGTTGGGGGAGAGCGTTTTACTACGCCTGCACTCAAACAACGAGAAGTTCAAATTTTGCACGCACAGGAGCAAATCAATACCATTGAATTTGAATTGTTTACGGCTACTATCGCCACGGTTTTAGAATCCGTTGCGACGATTCAACAAGCTGCACGAGCGGTTGCCACCATCGATGTACTTGTAGGTTTTAGTGAACTCGCAAGAAAATGGCACTATACCAAACCGACACTGTTGTACTCCGATGAGATTCGAATCACGGAAGGACGACATCCTGTTGTCGAACAATTAGAACTGGATACAGAATTTGTTCCCAACTCTGTTACCTTGAATACGACTAGTAACCAACTCCTGTTGCTCACCGGTCCAAATATGGCGGGAAAGTCTGTACTCATTCGACAAGTTGCTTTGATTGTGCTGTTGTGTCAGCTAGGGAGTTTTGTTCCCGCAACCAAAGCGCACCTTGGACTAGTTGATAAACTTTTTGTCCGAAGCGGGGCGTCCGATATGATCACCGCAGGGCTATCGACCTTCATGGTTGAAATGGTAGAAACTGCATATATTCTCAATCACGCCACACCGAAAAGTCTGATTGTGATGGATGAGATTGGTCGCGGAACAAGTACCTATGACGGCATCAGTATTGCGTGGGCAATCGCCGCAAATCTGGTATCCCCAACAGGAATTCAAGCAAAAACCTTATTTGCCACCCATTATCATGAACTCCAAGCACTGGAGAAAGAATACCCTACCAAAATTCAGAATATGCATTTAGCAGTTGATCATCGCAATGATCAACTAGTCTTTTTGCACACGCTGCAGCCTGGTGGTGCCTCCCACAGTTTTGGAGTCGCAGTTGCTCGACTTGCTGGAATCCCATCCACAGTCATTGAGGATGCTTCCAAAATCTTAGCGTCACTAGAACAGCGCAGTGCCCCTTTAGCAGTCCATGAAGAATCAACACTACCTCCAAGAACTGCGACTGCAGTACTTCAGTCACTTGGAAAAATCGATTTGTTAACCACCACCCCGTTGCAAGCTTTGTCCATACTTGCAACGCTGCAGGAACAGCTCAATAAGAATGAGATTCCTTAAAACTGGCATTTTTGTATTTAACTTGAAATCTGGTATCGTAAGTACCCATGCCTATCATCCAATTATCAGAGGACGTCGTCTCAAAAATCGCTGCAGGAGAAGTGATTGAACGTCCCGCTTATGCGCTCAAGGAATTAATCGAGAATGCAATCGATGCACAGGCAACTCGAATTGCCATCGACCTGAAGGCTGCTGGCTTACAAGAACTTCGCATTAAAGACAACGGGATTGGAATGACCAAGGAAGATCTCCTTCTTTCCTTTCGGCCCCATACCACCAGTAAGATACATACAGCCGATGATATCTCCCATCTTAGTTCATTAGGATTTCGTGGCGAGGCGCTAGCAAGTATTGCAGCCATCAGTCGACTCACCATTCGGAGCCGACAGCAATCGTCTTCGCTCGGGTATCAAGTTGTCATTTCGCACGGTCAAATTGAGGATGAGGGACCAATTGGCATGTCCGTAGGTACTGTCATCATTGTAGAAGGTTTATTCGACACTGTGCCTGCACGTAAAGCATTTTTAAAGTCGACATCAACAGAGCTTCGTCACTGTGTTGTCATTGTTTCCAGTTTGGCATTGGCGTATCCAACCGTTGATTTTAAACTGTTGCATCTTAAAAAGATTCTTCTTGATCTCCCCGCTACCACGAAGCGCACTGAACGTATTTTCTCTGTGGTTGGCAGTTCAATGGGTTCGCAGCTGCTTCCGCTTAACTACGAGGATTCGTATTTAAAGCTAGACGGGTTTATCGCACGACCGCATGCAACTAGTGGATCTGTAAAATCGTATCTATTTATCAACGGTCGAAAGATTTCTGATCATCTCGTTGCCCAAGCAGTAAAAGATGCGTACGGGACACTGCTTGAACAAGCAGCTACTCCTTTTTCTATTTTATTTCTCACCCTCCCCCCAGAAACAATTGACGTTAATATCCATCCAAAAAAAGAAACGGTGTTGTTTCTCCACAAAGAATCCATCTATACCAGCATGAAAACGGCGGTGGGAGAAGCACTATTGGCACATAATATAACCTATGCTAACGTTAGTTTCCTTTCGCCCTCAACACGAAGTCAATCGACAACCTCAGAATTGGCAATTGATCTTAAAGAGCATGTTCTTCCCTGGCAGCCTGGTGATACTCCAACCATGGAATACTCTTCCCTAATGCAAATTCAGAACACCTATATTGTGGCGTCAACTCCACAAGGTGTACTTCTCGTGGACCAGCACGCAGCGCATGAGCGAATCCTATACAACCAATTTCATCAAGCTGCGCAACAACAAATCCAAAGCATTGAAACAGTAAAGATAGAACCAGGTGTAATTGTTTCACTACCTGTGACAGACATACTGTTAATAACTGACCACCTTAAATTCTTTACATCGATTGGACTTGAACTGGAGGCATTTGATACGACCTCGGTTCGAGTCAATACGATTCCAATCGTCTTCAAGGATGTACCCCCTCAGGACCTTATTAATCTTTTTCTTGCTGATCTATCGATTGGAAAACGACAGCCTTCCACGGAAAAAATGCTGCATCGAATGTTATCGACTCTTGCCTGCAAAGCGGCCATAAAAGCGGGAGATCCCCTCTCCAATATGGAATGTATTCGTCTATTAACTGAGCTTGATACACAACCACAAAGCTTCTCCTGTCCCCATGGTCGGCCGACAAAGATTCTTGTCTCCATCCAACAGTTAGAAAAAATGTTTAAACGACGATAGAGAGTGTGAGGTTTCTTGGAGAACGATTCACTTTTAAAGATGGCACTACAGAATGTGCTGAATCGTTTGAACGTCTAGTTTAATCTGTGTCACCAGCGCATCGGGAGTTTTAAAGTTCATAACCGGTCGAATGAATTGGATGAATTCAATTTTGATTGTCTCGTTGTGTAAATCGGCAGTAGGGATGGAATGATTGTCCAAAATAAAAGCTTCCAAGCTTTTGGCTTTTTCCTTAAATGCAGGAACCGGGCCATAATGCAACGCTGCTTTATATGATTTCTTATGTACTGTGACATACGCAGCATAGATTCCTTCTTTGATGGTCAGAGTAGCCGGAATCGCAAAGTTTATTGTTGGAACTCCCATTTTCTTTCCCCGACCTTTTCCAGCGATCTTTTTAGCAAAGATTGTCTGGCGCTCACTTTTTAGCATCCCTAGTCGGTAGGCAGAAAATAGCAACACAATTGCAGCCAGATATTGGGATGGAACCAAAGTTGTCTTGAATACAACCGCATCAATGATTACCGCTGTCACTGGGAATAATAGTTCAAGTAACGTCGCTATTTTTGCTTCTACTAATGCGAGACCCTTGTAATAGATCACCATAGCGACCATTCCAGTAGAAAGTGCAATCATTGCAAAACGTAAAAGTTGGGAACCATTAATTTCCACAAGCTGCAATGATGTCCCACTCCATAGAATCCAGACGAACGCAAAAAGGGTTGCCAACATGAAACGCATTCCAGTGACTACCACATCAGGCTTCGTACGCAACGCAATCTTGGAAAAAATCGTTGAAGTGCCCCAGAGTGCTGCTGCTCCCAATGCATACAGCGCCGCAATCACAGTTGCACTCCCGGTATTGAAGTTAATCATTCCGTTAGGAAATGTCACAAAGAAAGCAGCGATTACTGAAATAGCCATAAAACGCAAATACTCTTTCGTAAGGCGTTCTTTTAATACAATCGTTGCTGCAATGATCACAAAAAGTGGTTGGAGCTTTTGAAGCAAGAACACCACACTAAATGAGATGAATTGAACTTTAGTTAAGGCAGTCGTGAACCATAAAGTTCCCAGCAAGCTGGAGAAAAATGCAATCAGACTCAGGTTTATGAGTTGGGAACGAGAAAATGTAGAGAGATGTTTTCGATCACGCCAAAGGAATGGGGTTAAGAACAGCAGACCTAACAGATGCTCAAAAAACACAATATGTAATGGTGGGATCGAGTACAAACTTCTTCGAAGGACTCCATCAGCTGCCCACAATAATGCGGCAAGCATAATCAATAGAGGACCTTTGCGTGAAACTACAGATAAACGATTCATAGTGAAAAGTATGAGTGACCTAAGGGGTTGAGGATTCCATTGGAACTATTTCCAGTGGAGCTAATGGATCTGTGTCAGGATTTTTTGTTCTACGTTGCACAAAAAGACCAATTCCGATTAATCCTACGATTACGGCAATGAAAAGTACTGCCTTTAGTTGTTTATGTTTTGACTGCTCTAAAACGACTGGATCTGTTAGATCTGCCAAAGGATCGTCCATATGCACAGAGTATCCCAGAGAAGGTTGCATTTTGCAATAGAATTACAGAGACCCATTCCTTGTAGAAAGAGAAGCCAGCAAGAGTACACTATAATCATGAACAAACTCTGGTTTAAAGCAAAATCGTATGGTTGGGGATGGACACCTGCCACCAAAGAAGGCTGGATCGTAACAGTTCTGTTTCTGGTGTTAACGTTTGTCAATTCTGCAGGAATTTCCCAGCTCTCTTTGCTCAATCGACTCCCTGAAGCATCCGACTTTTTTCTTTTCTATGCATTTCAAACAGTGCTTATTGTTGGCCTGTTAGTCATCTGCTACCTAAAAGGTGAAAAACCATCGTGGCGTTGGGGTGATCAACCCAAAAAGAAGAAGAAATAGCAACATTTCACTTTATTCAAGAAATAGCATATTGATTGTAAGCAAGAATAATGTTCTGCTTACAGTACGCATTTTTTACTATTCCCCAAAAAGGTTGATGTATGGCTAAAAAGAAAAAATACTCTTCTCCCCTCTTTCAAAAGAACTTTTTACTCTTCCTCTTCTTAGTCATCAGTGTCTTCGTTACCGTAGGATTTTTAGTCATACAAAAAATGAATTTTGATTCTCGTTCAAAGGCTGCGTTGGAATCAACCGATTTCCTTCAGGCGCAAGGATCTGATCTTGTTTACAAAGGGATCAAGGTCACACTTCGAGGCGTGAACTTTGACAACATTCCAGCAATGGGGGCAGGAATCGGAAATAATAACATTGATAACATGTCCATTGGCGAGGCGGACTATAAATTACTCTCCTCCTACGGAAGTAATCACGCACGATTAGGATTAAGTTACACGTGGTGGGAAAAAAACCCCACAAAATTCTTCCAAGTTCTAGATCAGCATGTCAAATGGGCGAAAGACAATAATATTTGGTTAGCTCTGCTTACCTTCACAAACCCTGACGGTAACGACGGCTGTTATGAAGGGTACGGAAACTACTGTAGTCTATGGACCAATACAACCTATCAAACACAACTCACAAACTTTTGGATCGCAATTGCATCGCGCTATGCAAATGAGCCTGCAGTCGCGGGTTACGATCTAGTCAATGAGCCCACACCTCCAGGTCCAGGCTGGTGTAACACCTGGTGGGATTTGGCACAAAAAATGCGCAATAGTGTTGCGCAAGTTGCTCCCAACCAGTTAGTCTTCATTGAAGCGTGTGATGATCCATCCTTTGCACGTGTGTTCAAAGAACCCAATGGCACGAAGGCAAAGAACGTCGTGTACGAAGTGCATGACTATGATCCAATGCGTATTTCACACCCTGGTTATAACGCCGTAAATACAACGGCCGCCTATCCTGGTGAAGCCTCAACTTGGATCGACGGTGTACAAAAAACAATATTCTTTGATAAGAGTACATTCCAAGGGACTCGATATCCCGAATACAGTACCGCCAAACGGTATTCAGTAGACTGGGCGAAGCAGAATGATGTTCCTCTCTACATTGGAGAATGGGGTGCACAAGGCTGGACGAAAGGATACATTCAGTACATTAAAGATAAGGGATCTCTGTATACTTCACTTGGGGTTAGCCACGCATACTACACCTGGAAACACGAAGTAACAAATGGATGGCGATGGGGTGTATTCACTCGCGAATCCTTAGTTAGTCCAGAACCAGAGAAAGTAGAAGCAATGAAGGTGTCTTTAGTATCCTCCATTCGACCGAACTTTGGTGGAGGTGCCGTAATTACACCTGCTCCTACCAGCGTTCCATCTGTGATGCCCACGACTGCTCCGACCACAGTCCCAGTGACCCCTGTCCCGACAACCACATCGACACCGATCACATCCAGTACTCCAAGACCGAGTGTTACTCCGATTGCGACCTCTGTTGCCGGGTATCCAAAGCTCTTGGTTGGAACGTCCTCAAAGGTTACGATCACTGAGGAGAAGCCACGCAGTGATACGAAGGTTTATCTGAAGGCAGGCTTTGATAGCAGTGTCACTGGCTACCAAGTGGACTGGTATATCAATGGGAAGTGGTCAACCAGTGATAAAACTGCTCCCTTCTATCTAGGTGGAGACTCAAGTGGCCAGCCAAACGGATATGTGATTCCAAATGGCACAACTTCCATTCGTGCGGTTGTCTACTACTCAGGACAGAGTTTCATCGATACAACGGTGCAGTACTCGATTGGAACGACGAGTACTCCAATTAGTTCTGTGATTCCTACATCAACACCGCGGCCTTCGACTACACCAAGCCCTGTTCCTGTTACTCAAAGCGTAACGGGAAACATTGATATCTTCAATGAATGGTCAACAGGATACTGTGCTCGAATTGTTGTCCGAAATAATACGAATAAGCGTGCTAAAAGTTGGAAATTCTACTTTGATCTCAATAGTGCATCGTTTACCAGTAAATGGAATGGATCATTCTTTAACCTGTTTGGAAGAATCACTGTAACACCAAACACCAACATCATCTACTTACCTGCCTACGGCATGAATAATGCTGTAGACTACTGTGCGACCAAAAAAGGAACGAATTGGAAACCGACAAACATTACGGTTACCGCTCAGTTCTAAACAAACTATTCTTGAAATGTAGTAGAAGAGCCAATGCACTACAACGCATTGGCTCTTTGTGTTGTACGGGAAAAAAATAATAAAATAGCCAAATCACCACCAGGGGATGCTACCTACAGTACTGTGATAACTGAAATAGAATTAGAAGCTGCCAGTAACTATGTCGCCTGCTCGTTTATACGAAGCAATGATCACTCCAGATGGTGTCACGCTAGATTTGACTAGTGAATAGGCTGCGGGAAGTGTCCCTGTTTCAAATAATCGCTTCCCCTTCCCCAAGGTTACTGGGAAAATCTTTAACCATAATTCATCCACAACATCATAGCTTAATAGTGTCTGCAGAAAGCTTGCGCTGCCATGCACTTGAATATCCGGGCCATCCATCTCTTTGAGTTTTTCTACTTCAGCTTTTAAATCACCTTTCAAAAACACGGTCTTTTCCCAGGAATGCTCGGTCAATGTAGTCGAAGCTACATATTTGGTTGCAGCATTGATGCCTGCTCCATCTTCTGGATGATCTGGCCAATAGGAGGCAAAGATCTCAAACGTTTTACGACCTAACAATAAATCAAAGGGTTTGGACATTTGATCACCCATTTCATTTCCAAGCACTTCGTCAAAGTAGGGAACGGCCCATCCTCCAAATTTAAAATCACCACTAGGGTCTTCTGTCGGGCCACCGGGGGCTTGCATGACTCCATCCAGACTTAAGAAGGTTAAGACAATTAGTTTTCTCATGGCAACATTCTACCAGGAATATATGCGCGCTTGAAGATATAAGTGCTACACGAGTTGAAGCACAGCATTTTTTATCATTTCATGCTGTGTTTTAACGCTGGTATCAGGTAAGTCATCAACTGGAAACCATTCTCCTTTTGGAAAATTATTAATTCCCGACAAATCCATGCCATATACCAATCCAAGTTCCATGCCACGATTCACTTGATGAAAGATTGTTTGAACGAAAAAAGTTTGGACGTCTATCTGAAGTTCCAACTCCCCTCTTACTAGCCTGTCAAAAGCTGATTGAAGCGTAATTTCCGTATCTGTTGTCCTTATATATGTTCCTGGTGTATGTAGCATTCCCGGCCAGTGTGGGTCATCGAGAGGCCTTTTTAGCATCAAAACCTCAACCTTGCCATTGATAGTCCGTAATGGAATGAGTTCCAAGATAGGTGACACAGTTAATCGAGTAATACTTTGGAAGAGCTCAAAGGGGAAAAACCCTGGAGTTAAATTATTTAAGTAATCAATGACGCTTGCTGGTACGGGTTCGTTCATAGTAGGAAGTAATCTAATAAAGATTGATACTGACGTATAGAGCAATCTGCTGGCGGATTTAGATACTATTCAAATGTAGTATTGTGACTCAACAAAACAATTTTACTCCCTGAATCAGGAAGTCGCTAGTTTGCTCAATATGAAAGGTATTCACCTTACTTTTTGCTACAATGATCGCATTAAACTATATGGCAAAAACTAAACAGATTACACCAGGGGGAGTCGCTGAATATATTCAAAATTCTCCGGCCAAGGCCTAAGAGAAGCTACAGAAAATCAGATCCGTCATAACAGAGGTTGCACCAGGTGCTACAGAAACGGTTAGCTACTTTCAAATACCTGGATACTCGTATGATGGTTATGAATACAATGGAATGTTCGTGTGGTTTAGTTATAAGGATCCCTTTGTGCGGCTACATGTAATCCCTCCGGTGATCGAGGATCATTTCAAGGAAATTAAGACATATCCTACTACAAAGAGCGTTGTGAGTTTTCCAGTAGATACAGAGTTGCCAATAGAACTGATAAAAGAATTGGTGAAGGCAAGTATAAAAGTGATGAAGGAAAAATCTAAATAGTCACAATCAGTACTGGAAGTCTTTTCATCAAACTGTGCTGAGACTTTTGGTTCAAGCTAGAAGCTTCTTTTATTCTTCGTGCAGTTGATAGACCATTTCCATCTCTCTAGGTCTAAAACCTATCTTTTCATACATCTTTACTGTATCGCTGTTATCCACCATTACTTTTAATCGAATTGATGAGCATTTCTTTTCTTGAAAATAGTGCTTTATACGTTCGATCAGCTTTTTCCCGATTCCTCGTCCTCTATATTTGGAATCGACAATTAAGAGACCAATCCACCCATCAATACCAGGCTTATGACCAAGATTATGCATTACTTCGTTTGCATGATCAGTCACTATTCCCTGAATGAATCCAATAACCTCAGACCTAATTTCTGCTACAAAACAGGCACCATTCATTTCCTTAACATCTTTCATCCCCTGATCAATGTAAGTTCTTGCTTCTTCCTTTGAAGAAAATCGTCTCGATTCTTTCATTGAATCAACTTGAACAAAGTGCATTTGTAACGAATCCATCAAATTGCACACGCAGTCATAATCATTTGAGTGATATTCTCTTATTTTCAACTCTGTCAAAGTGTCAGTCATAAATAAATTATACAAGGAGTTCCAATTCAAGTGTGGGTAATGTCATTTCGACATAAGAGAAAAGTGATCTCCTGAGGGAATTAGCGAATTCAAAAGTGCTGCCGGACTAGGATTCGAACCTAGATTACTTGATTCAGAGTCAAGCTGCCTACCATTAGCAGATCCGGCAAAAAATATAGAGTTCTATTTTACCAGAGATACTCTATTTAGAGCAGCTTCATTGCTTGGGATAGACGTGTCAGGGTTTTCTCTTTCCCCAACACCTCAATCATGTCAAACAACGGAGGAGTCGTCGTTCTTCCAGAGACAGCGACGCGAAGCGTCATAAAGAATGCACCGCGATTCCATTCCTTGGAATCACAATAGTCGCGAAGCAGTGTTTCCATTTGTTCTGCTTTCCAGTCCTGTTCCTCAACAGCATCTAGTTTTTCTTTACTGCGTAACAGGAATTCGCTGACTTCAGAGTTTGTCGCTTTCTTTCCCACCAGATCAGTAACAGCTGGAGAGATATCTTTGTAGAAGAATTCGGTTAATGGACCGATATCGGTTAAGACAACCAGACGATCACGGACTAATGGAAGAACCTTGGGTAACAGATCACTGGGATAATCAACTGGCAAGAATGGCTGTAATGCTGTCATCAGTTCATCCAGTGATAATTTTTCTCGGATATACTTTCCGTTCATCCACTGGAGTTTTTTGGTATCAAAGATGGGACCGCTCTTGACCATTCTCTCTGTCGTAAACTTCTCAATGAATTCCGGTAAATCAAAGACATCTTTCTCTTCCGGATGGGACCAGCCCAGTAGACATAAATAGTTTCGAAGCGCTGACGGAAGGTATCCCTTTTCCTTATACGAGGGAATCGAGACATCATTTTTACGTTTACTCATCTTCGTTTTATCGGGATTTCGAAGCAACGGCATGTGCGCAAACTCCGGAGCAGTCCAACCAAAATAACGATAGAGCAAAATATGTTTAGGTGTGCTACTGATCCACTCTTCACCCCGAATTACATGACTTATTTTCATTGCATTATCATCGACGACTACCGCCAGGTGATAGGTGGGAAATCCATCTGACTTCATGAGAACCTGATCGTCCAATTCCTTCGTATTGATTTCAACAGTGCCTCGAACAAGATCTTGCCAGGTAATCACTTCTTGATCTGGCATTCGCATTCGGATCACGTGCTTATCACCCCGATCCAAACGTGTTTGGATTTCCTCTGGAGATAATTTCGTGCACCGTCGGTCATAGCGGGGAATTTCTTTTCGTGCCACCTGCTCTTTTCGCATCAGATCAAGCTCTTCTGAACTACAGAAACAATAATAGGCATGCCCCTTGTTTAAAAGTTCATCTGCGGCGGCTTTATATATTGGAAGTCGTTCGGATTGGCGGTACGGAGCATACGGTCCACCAATGGTAGGAGCCTCGGTATACGGGATATCAAGCCATTGTAATGATTGAAAAATAACTTCCTCTGCCCCATCAACAAATCGCGCTCGATCGGTATCTTCGATCCGAATAATGAACTCTCCCCCATGTTTTTTGGCAAAGGCATAGTTAAACAGAGCCATATAGGCAGTCCCGATATGGGCAATACCTGTCGGTGAGGGAGCGATTCGAGTGCGAACAGTCATAGTAGGAGTGATTATACTATTCCGCCCTCTAGTCTCCTAAAGGGAGTACCGTTATACTATACCCAATGGCATCTACTTCCTCTGCCAAACCACTCACTCTCACTCAAGCTGCATTTTTTATGCGCAAGGTGATTCTTGTTGGCGGAATTACGCTAGGCGTCTTTATCGTCGGTCGTGTGTTCTTAGAATCTGCAGTAAACTTCTGGAAAGCAACACATCCTGAGCCACCTCCTCCCCCAACCGTTGGGTTTGGAATCCTTCCGAAACTGCAATTCCCTGGAGTAAGCGATGCACCACAGCGTTACAAGCTTGAAGTGGCCGCAGCGAACATGAAAGCCCCATCCGATCGCGCCTTAGTCTTCTTTCAGCCGTCCAAACGGGCAAGTTTACTCGCCTTAGACAAGGCACGCGAACAAGCTGCAGTGTTGGGATTTTTATTCGATCCTGATAAGGTTGATGGCACACAATATCGTTTCCGTCGCACTACTCCCCTCCCCGCAGTCCTCGACTACAACATTATTAATGGCACCTTTTTATTGCGCTTAGATTGGCAATCAGACCCAACCTATCTACTTGAAAACAAACTTCCAACGGAAGATGGGGCCATCGGCACCACCCGACAACTGTTAGCCCAAGCAGGACTGCTTGAAAAAGATATTGCTACCAGTAGCGCCAAAGTTACCTACCTGAAAGCATCCGGAACCTCGTACACCAATACGGTGAGTTTATCGGAAGCCGATTTCTTGCAGGTGGATATTTTCCGCTCTCCGATTGCCTCAAAGTATGATGTCGTTACCGAGAAGCCATCAAAAGGAACAGTCCGAGCAATCATTTCTGGCCATCGCGACAGAGCCATCCAACTCACTGCCATGGAATATAACTACTTACCAGTAAACTATCAAAGTGTGCACACCTATCCGATTATTTCGCCCCAGGTAGCATTTTCGATGCTGTCACAAGGTAAAGGGTATTCTGCTGTCACTGAAGGAGTAACGGATGCCATCATTCGATCCGTTCGCATGGGCTATTATGATAGTGGAAAAGAACAACAGTATTTGCAACCGATCTATATTCTAGAAGGTGATGGAGGGTATGTCGGTTACGTTCCAGCCATCGATCCGCGCTGGATCTCTCCCTAGTTACCATTCAAACAATGGTTTTGTAACGGCGGTTGAAGACTGATACCCCCATTCGATAAGTTCTGTGGTCTCTTTGAAGCGATTGGGACTGTTTAACACCGCAGAATACAGTGTCCTGCCGTTCCGGGTTGTTGAGACCACTAAACATTCCCCTGACTCTTCTGTCCATCCTGTTTTAATCCCATCAATTCCAGGTAAAACTCCAAGTAACTCATTCGTTGTACGTAAGGGATGGATCTTTGTTCCATCAACACTATAGACGGTAAGTTGTTGTGTTTTTACTAACGATGCGAATTCAGGATTTTTCATTGCCTCTTTTGAGAGAATCACCAAATCTCGAACAGTCGTTACGTGTCCTGGTTCAGAATAGCCAATGGGGTTGGTGTAAAACGTGTTGACGAGTCCAAGTTTTTGGGCCATTACATTCATTTCTTTAATAAATGCCGTCTGTCCGCCGGGATATTGTGCTGCAAGGACTAACGCAGCATCATTGGCAGACTGGATTAACAACCCCGCCAAAAGATCTTTGATCGTGATTTGCTCTCCGGAAACCAATCCCATCTGGCTTCCATCCGCACGAGGCGATCCACTCACGGATGCAACAGATTCCAAGGGAAAATGATTGAGTACAACCAGCGCTGTCATGATCTTCGTTGTTGATGCAGGAAAGAGTCGGGTATCTGAATCTTTTGAAACCAAGACCTCTCCCGATTGCTCATCGAGTAATAGATAGCTCTTGGCTTGCAGTAGTGGCGGCGAGCTCGAAGCTTCTGTCGGCACTGTCAAGGTTAATGGGAGTGGCTCGGAGAGCTTAGTAACAATCGGTAATTTGGGAAAAGCTGGCTCATAGAGTTGATGATGCCAGGATAAAACGAGGGAAAGAAAAACGGAAAGCCAGTGCATACTGGTATTGTAGCGAATCAAGAGCAAAAAGCTTAGTTATAGAATCCAGCGCGAGAATGTCGGCGGATAATAGACTGAGACCGGATTGAACCTCGATTTGAATTCGCTAAACCCTTTCCACCTTGGAGTAACTTGCGGATACCGTTCATCGTACACGCTGCAAAAATCAAAGATGTCTGCGCCGCGTTCTTTGCTGATTGCAATTGCATGATAGGTTAATCCACTCGGTATCTGATATTTAAATCCCGGCTGGATCGTGCACGTATAGTAATAATACCCTACTCCAGAATGGATCAGAACAATCATCGCTCCGACCAAGTCATCATTCACTCGCGCTCTTATCAGATATCCATTTCCGGGAAAGACCTCAAAGATCGAAGTCAGGAAATGTTGGGAAAATCCCAATATCTTTCGCTCCTTTGACCATCGTTTATGTAACGAAAAAAATTCTGTACAGTCACTCTCCTCTAGTTTTGAAAACTCTGTCGTGGTGTAGGTAACATCCGCTTTGAGTGCTTGCTTAATGTTATAGCGAGTTTTCTGGGGCAGGCTTAAGAGAAATTCTTGCATTGGCGCTTGAACATCCAAAATCATCGTCTTGCTGTGCGCGTAGTGTTCATTGCTCACCCGCAGTCCTGCTTCTTGCAGTTTTTGGGCACAGCGTGCCAAATCCGATTGTTCCAACAAATTTAACTGGAGTTTCTTCCCTGTAAGTGGCACCAAGGTAATTGCGGCCCCAGGTTCCACGATCAAATGCACCATGGATAACTTTTTTCGAAGTGCAGTAAGTTTTGGTAGGTCGATGACTTTGGGACGCTGAATTTTGGCCAATGAAACAGGACCTAGTTGACGCACAGACAGATAACTTCCGGAAACAAAAATGCTCGACCAGCCAATCTTTTCCATTAGCTTCTTATACCCAAACGACTGGTGTAAATCTTCTCTCAGACAAAAACGATCGAGTAGATCTGTTGATTCCATAGAAATTAGATTGTCGATACACTAAGTCCTAATTCTTTGAGCTGTTCCGCACTGACTGACGCTGGTGCATCCATAATGGAGGTTCGACCAGTTGATGACATTGGAAATGGAATTGCTTCCTTTAAGGCTTGTTGATTGGACAACATCATCACGTGGCGATCAAGTCCTAGCGCAATTCCACCATGGGGAGGTGCCCCAAAGGAAAACGCTTCTAGCATGTGCCCGATACTCGCGGTTGTCTCCTCAGGCGAATATCCCATGATCTTATAGGTTGCTTCCAACAGTTCCGGACGATGGGCACGAATGCTTCCCCCACCTGCTTCATACCCATTACAGACCAAATCGTACTGGGTCGTGAGAATTTGATCGATATTGGTTCCGCCAAGGTGCCATTCCATGTGTTCCGGTAAAGGAGAGCTAAAAGGATTATGGGTAAATGTCCAGCCACTTTTCCCATCGCGCACTTCTGCAGCATCACCTTTATCTACCTTTTTGAAAAATGGGAAGTTAATCACCCATGCAAAGGCAAGGACGCCATCTTTCTTCTCTTGATCAGAGCGCAAATCAAATTTGTCTGCCCCGAATTGCTTGATCGCCTGCTCATAGGTAAAGATTGGAAATGTCGTATCTTTTAGCTTTCCACCCACCTGTCCTACCGCATCCTTAACGACGGACTCCACGGTTTCCATGACATCTTCACGACTCGCAAAACTCATTTCCAAATCTAGCTGAGTAAACTCAAACCCACGGTCCGCTCGCAAATCTTCATCTCGAAAGCAGCGTGCAAATTGAAAATAGCGTTCAATTCCCCCTACCATTAGGAGCTGCTTGTACTGTTGTGGACTCTGTGGAAGCGCATAGAATTTTCCTGGTTGAAAACGACTTGGGACCAAAAAGTCTCGAGCACCTTCCATCGTCGCTTTCGAGAGAATGGGTGTCTCCACTTCACAGAAATCTTTTCCCATTAAAGCTTGTCGTAGCGCATGGAAATATTCGGAGCGTAGTCGTAATGTCGTACTCATCCGTTGTCGCCGGATATCTAAATAGCGATAGCGCAATCGGTGTTCCTCATTTATATCTAATCCATCACCTTGTACATGCAACGGGAGCTCACTTGCTTTATTGAGCACTTCATACGACTGTACTTCTATCTCAATTTTCCCTGTAGGGGTATTGGGATTGATGTACTTTTCTCCGCGCTCCTTTACTAGCCCTGTCAAAGAAATGACAGACTCTGTACTCAGCTCACCCATCATTTGATAGCCAACACATTGAATCATTCCCGTGCGGTCACGCAGATCAATAAAGGTTAGCTTTCCATGATCACGCTTTGTATCAACCCATCCCATGAGGGTCACAACCTGACCCACCTGTACGCTAGCAGCTTGTATGAGCGTTCGTTCCATAGTGTCTCCTTTACGATACTACGTATAAAAAAAGACACCTCTCTACCTTGGTAATCCAAGGTCTTTGCAGATTCTGCAAAAGAGGTGCCACCTTTGTGTTTCTTATTCCAGCGATTTCGGGCTTACCCGTTGCTATTCACTAAGCGTCACCTTAGCTCCAAACATAGCAATAAAACGTATCTTTATTGTAAACAAAGATCGTAGGATTGACAATGGGCCACTGTTTTCCTATAATTCCCCTTGTTCTATGAAGAACCAACACGTCATTACCATTAACACTCTCACTGTCCTTCGCGGACTGGGGGTTTGTGTGGCGTAATGATGTAACATTATTTAAAACACAACACCCCCGATTAACACCCGGGGGTTTTTTGTTGTGAGAAAGGAAGATATGGAAAATTTAACTCCATATGCCAAACAAAATGAAGCTTGGATTCAAGCTGCTCGAGTAAGTGCGAAAACAGGTGAAATGCCAACAGTTCTAGAGATTGATGGGAGTACTTTATTCCGAAAGGTAACTGAAAATAATTCAGAGAGCATTTGGTATGTTCAAAAAGGCAATCGCCAATAGGAGTTTCTATGACACAGGAGCAAAGAAACTCTGAACACTATAAAGAGAAATTAGATAAAGCAGAAGCAGTAACTAACGGCAGATTAAACGCAATAACTACGCGTCGACTCTGGCTTGGATTCGTCACCTCGGAGGAAGAACATAATGAGTTTCTTAAGGCACTTGGAATTTATGCGAACCCGTTCATGGCGTACCTTATCATTGAAGCAGAAAAACAAAGCAAACTCGGTACGAATGAGGTTCTTGAGAAACTAAAAGTTTGTCGGCCTGCTAGAAATTAGCATTCCGAATCATAAACTGTAAAGTTGTCTTTTGATTCCACACATTTTTGTGTAGATGTCCCGCGATAGAGACCCAGGATTGAGGAATGAAGTCTTCAATCCTGGAACCCATCCCAAAGCCTATTGCTGAGAGTACTTCATTCGGTTGTCCACCTTTGGGTAATACACTCACCTTTAGATGTTTCCCTTCTTTTCCGATCGCAGACGAAGAGAGAATTTGAAGATCGTTGACAACAAATACAGGTTCTCGATTCCCAGAACCAAATGGGGCCAGAAGTTCCAAATGAGAAACGGTATCTAAGGTCAATAAACCTGGAGGCAGAACACAGTCAATATCTATGGTGGGTCGGAATGCGGTTGCATCAATTTGTTCTTTTGTAATTTGACGGAGTCGTAACTTCACTGTTTCAATTTTAGAGCTTTCGACTTTAAAACCTGCCGCCATTGGATGTCCACCAACCTCCAGTAAATCGTCAGCGATTTGTCGCAAAAGATCGGTGATATTTACTCCCGGAATACTGCGACATGATGCTTTACTTGTCAATTCTCCCACGCTGATACAAATACTCGGTTTGTGGTATTTTTCACAGAGTCTTCCGGCGATCAATCCGATTACGCCTTCATGGAAATCAGCATCCTCGACTATGATAATATGTTCATCCTTCCATTCACTGGCTCGTAGAAGTGCTTTATCAATTAACTGCTGGGTCAAATCTTGGCGCGTTTGGTTCACTTGTGATAACCGCCCTATTAGTTCAATGACTCTATCTGGCTTTTTGGTACATAAGGCACGTAGTGCGTCCAAGGCATGTTCCAGTCGTCCCATGGCATTGATTCGGGGAGCAATTACGAAATTGACGGAATAGACATCTAGTTTCCCTAGAGATAGCCCTGCTGATTCGATCAGCTTTAGTAATCCCACTCGGGTTGTTTTGTTTAATTGTTCCAAACCATACTTTGCAAATGAGCGATTGGCTTCAAGCAGTGGAACTTGGTCTGCAATCGTAGCAATGGCACATAGATCAATTAGTTGTTGAGTAAAATCCGTGCTTTGTCCAAAGTGCTTTTCTAGTTGAACTGCGACCATCCACGCTACCGTCGCGCCACATAATCCGGTCGAATGAAGTAGTACATCGACGGAAGGAACATGATCGTCAGGTTGATGATGATCGGTTAATACGGTATACACGCCTTTTACTCGTAGGTGCTCCCATTGGCGATGGGCAACGATTCCATTATCAACAGAGATAAGTATTGCGGGAGTACAGGTTTCAAAGAGTTCATCCAGACCTTTTTTGGACAGTCCGTATCCGTGCCTCTCTCGGTGGGGAATAAAGGGAACTACTTTAAATCCTAAGGCGTGCAATGTCTCCCAGAGTATTGCGGTGGCACACACCCCATCACAGTCATAGTCGCCATAGATGGCAATGGTTTCCTTGTTCTTTTTGGCATCCTCTAGACGTGCGATGAGCTTATCTAGCTGATCTGTTGATAATCCCACTTGTTCATAGGTTAGTTCTAAAGGTGGGATTGGATGAAGAAATGTCTCTTTATTGGTGATGGCTCGATTCGCAAGAAGAATCTCTTGAATTTCTGCAAGACTTGAAGGGACTACGTTAGAAAGAAGGTTCCATTCCATAGCAAAAAAACAAACAGTTCGTCGATGCTCCATGCTATCATACCTTCATGAAACTGGAGCTTCCTATTTCCGTCCTCTGTATTGTAATGCGACTGCAACAAGCCGGGTATACCGCCGAAATCGTCGGTGGGGCCGTCCGCGATGTGTTGCTCAATGTTCCAACGAAAGATTGGGATATCACGACCAATGCAAAACCAGAAGAAATCTTGCCACTGTTTACGGATAGTTTCTACGAGAACAATTACGGAACGGTGATGGTAGCCCAAAAGCATTTAAGTGAACAATGTAACTTTCCCTGCCCAGCTGGCGAAGAAGATCTCATTTTTGATATCACAACTTATCGATCAGATGGAGAGTACCGCAATCATCGTCAGCCGGAGGACGTGACCTGGGGAACGACTATTGAAGAGGACTTGAAGCGTAGAGACTTTACCATCAATGCCATATCTCTTTCGATTGGAAAACAGTCGCTAGAATCTTTGGATCTCTTAGCGCCTGCAATCAAGATAGATTGTACACTTATTGATCCGTTTTCTGGGCAAGCGGATCTGGAAGCAAAAAGAATTAGAACAGTCGGAGTAGCCAGTGAACGATTGAATGAAGATGCACTGCGGATGCTACGTGCAATTCGCTTTGCCGTGACATTAGGGTTTGTAATTGATCAAGAAGTCGGAGATGCGATCGCGGAGCATGCAGCTTCTCTTTCAGTAATTAGCTGGGAGCGAAAAAGTAGTGAGTTTTTAAAAATGATTGCTAGCCCTTCCCCTTCGGTAGCAATCCTCTTTCTTGATCGATTTGGGTTACTCGAAAACATTGTTCCCGAACTGTTACCCATGAAAGGTGTCAAGCAATCTGGACATCACATTTATGATGTCTGGGAGCATTCGATCCGTGCGCTCGAAGCATGTAGCTCACCTGACCCCGTCGTGCGACTAGCAACTCTGATGCATGATGTAGGAAAACCACTAACGTTCCAACAAACAGATCAAGGAACAATCACCTTTTATAATCATGAGGTCGTGGGAGCTCGCGTTGCAAAGCAAGTTGCAGGACGGCTTCGACTGGCAAAACATGATTGCGATCGAGTGTTTACCTTAGTTCGTTGGCACATGTTTACCTATGAGAGTTTTGCAACTGACGCGTATATCCGTCGATTCATTCGCCGTGTCGGTTTGGAGAATATTGAAGACATGTTTGCACTGCGCACAGGAGATCGTGTCGGAAGTGGCAGTAAGGCTTCTAGCTGGCGATTAGAGGAGCTCAAGGAACGTATCTGGGCAGAGTTGCATCAACCACTAAAGATTACGGATCTTGCCATCAACGGAAACGATATTATGCAGACCTTGTCAATTTCTCCAGGACCACTGATTGGAAAGATTCTTAATGCTCTTTTGGAAGATGTACTGGAAGACCCTGCACACAATACCAAAGAGTATCTTCAAGAGATGGCAAAGAAGCTTTCAAGCGACCTTGCTAGTTAACTCTCAATCCCAGGAAACTTGATTTGGATGTTTGCCTTACTTCGGATCTCATTAATCCAGGTACTGACTTCTTGCTGGAATTTTTGATCTTCAAGCTGTTGTCGAACCATCTGCTTAGCTTGTGCTTCTGGCATGGATTTATAAAAGTCCTTGTTGGTAGTGAATGTTTCATTCACTTCTTGATCGGTAACAGTGATCTTGTCGGCCAAAATCTTTTTAACAGCAAGTTGGAGTTCGATTCGGCGCTTCAGCTCTGTTAAGGACAGTTGCTGGGCTTCTAAAATAGCATTGATTCCACCGGAACTACTTGCTTCCAATTCGATCTTGGCAATTTCTTTATCAACATCTTCAGTCGGAACTGAAACATTGGCTGAACGGACTGCTTGCTCAATCATGGATTCTGTTGCCATTGCATTGAGTTGTTCCTGACCAAATTGTTCATGCAATTTTCCAAAATACTGCCAGACATAGATTGGTTGTCCGTTTACGACGACTGGAGTAAGTAAGTAGCGATATCTAAAGAAGGCTACAGCGGCAATCAACAACACTGCAGCAATGATGAACCATTTCTTGGAACTTGGCTTGTCTGCTACTGCCACAACGCGTTCTGGTTGTTCAATATCTTCGTCTAATTCATCCACTTCATTTTCAACGAACGTTTTGGTGACGGGTTCCATTTTTCTTGGAGCTCGTGCTTTGCGAGCTGACTCTTCTTTGGGGGTGATTGTTGATTTCTTTTTCATGTCGCAATAATACCAGAGATGAATGAAATGTCAAAATAGTTACTCTAAAATGGCGAATAAAAAAGCACTCTATCACTAGAGTGCTTCTGTAGAGCGGGTAAGGGGAGTCGAACCCCTCTCTTCACCTTGGAAGGGTGACATTGAACCGATCAACTATACCCGCAAGTTAAGACACATAGTATAGCAAACTCTGCTTAATCTGCAAAAGCAGTAGCCCTATAAATCTATTGTATGTCTTCCCTTTTCTCTAGAAACGATAATGACAAATACCATTGCCAGCAGAAGCGCTATTCCTGCACCCACAAATGCGGTTTGATCTGAATAGATCGTTAAATATCCCCCAATGATCGGACCGAAAATGTTGGCAATACTCATATACGACTGGTTGATTCCCAGAATTCCACCCTGATCTTCTGCCTTTGTGTGCTTGGAAATGATGGATGTAATTACCGGTGCTAAAAAGGCATTTCCGATAGAGACAACGATGGAGGCTCCGATAAAGGGTAATAGTGTCGTTGAGAGGGCCATGAGTCCAAATCCAACCGCTGTTACGATCACTCCGAAGAGAAGTAATGGGATCTCGGCAATTTTTTTGACCACTCTACCCACCACAAAGCCTTGCATGATCAAACCTACGATTCCAAAGATCACAAACAACAAGGAAACCGAACTTGGAGGAAGTTTCAAACTATCATTGGTAAAGGTTTGGAAACCTAAGATGAAAATTGAAAAGGCAATGTTCACTAAGAACGTAATTGACAATAACAACCCCACAAATGGCTCAAAGAGTGAATTGAATACTTTCTTAAAGTTAAATACCGATCCTAATGATAGTCGTGCTGTTCCTTTGTCCTGTAACGACTCCTTTAAGACAAACTGGGCAAGGAGCGCACAGATTAATGACACTGCAGCCGCAAGAAAGAACGGTAGTCGCACGGAATACTGACTCAAAATTCCCCCGATTGCCGGTCCAAACAAAAATCCAAATCCAAACGAAGCTCCTAACATCCCAAACCACTTGGTACGCTCTTTTGGTTTTGTTAGATCCGAGATCACCGCTTGCGCCACCGAGATATTACCACCGGAGATACCGTCCAGAATTCTAGCTGCAAATAACATGAGCGCACTATTGGCAAATCCGAATAGCAAGAACGATAGTGCCGAGCCAAGCACACTAAAAACAAGAAGTGGCTTTCTTCCATACTTATCCGAGAGTCGGCCGATGATCGGAGTTGCGATGAATTGGGCAGCAGAAAATGAGGCGAATAATAGCCCACTTTGGACATTAGTAATTCCAAATTCTTTTCCAAATGAGTACAAGAGCGGAATAATAATGCCGTAGCCGAGAGCATTCACCACCGCCACGAACGAAATGACCCATAAGGATCGAGTATTTTGTTTATCCATAAAACGTTTCCAATTGAAGATTGACTGTAAGACTATTTTGCCATGATCGAGCGCACTTTTGTAGTATCCAGTGCCGTATTCTTTTGATATGGTCGTGGATTGCTTGCTAAGTATGCTGCTAAACTTCCCTCTTTTACTTCTCCTGGAAGATCAAATTTCTCTTTTACCCACAGTGCAAAACTGTAATCCGAAAACACAGATTCTGTGGTGGTATGAAAGATTCCTTGTGGCTGTCGCAATGCTATCTGTAGCAGCAATGTACTGAAAGTCTCAATTGCGGTTGGTGTCCAAGATGTATCAGAAAATTGGGGTGGCAAGGTTCCCTCTTCCAGCTTTGCTTTGATCTTATGCAGAATATCTAGTTTAGGGAATTCATCTTCTCTGTATGGTCGATCAATCCGAAGAATTGAAAACTTACCATCCAAAGAGAGGACCTCTTCCTCAGCGTAAGCTTTTGTTTGTCCATACCATTCAATCGGCGACGGCGCATCCTCTTCGGTATACAGTCCCTGCTTTGTACCGTCAAAAACGTAGGCAGTTGAGATATGAATTAGATACTTTCCTGTCTCCTTGGCTGCGGTAGCAATATTGCGAGTTCCAAGTACATTGACCTTGTATGCCATCCCCTCTTTATCTCCGGTCTGTTCAAAAGCTTTTTGGGTGTCGGTAAACGCGGCGAAGTGCACTGCTACTGGCGCCTCTGATTTTTTGAATGCCTCCATCACTTGATCAGCATTCAAAATGTCTACCCCGGTAGTGAGATCTAAGTTTAAAAACGAGTGTTCTTCGGAGTGCATCTGTACGAATTTGGATCCAACCAGTCCTGATAATCCGGTTCCAATAATGTTCATATTAGACACTCCCTGCGTACTGTTGCTGATAATAGGTTTGGTATTCTCCAGATTTCGCACGTTTCCACCACGATTCATTTTCTTTGTACCATGCTACTGTTTTCTTGATTCCCTCTTGCAGCGTGCAACTTGGCTTCCATGACAATTCACGTTCAATCTTGCTCCAATCAATGGCATAGCGGACGTCATGACCAGGGCGATCGGTGACATATTCAATCAGTGACTCATCCTGACCCATTTCTGAGAGGATCATTTTAATTACTTCGACATTGGGAACGTCTTGCGACATTCCACCTACACAGTATGTTTCTCCTTCTTTGCCCTTTAATAACACGGCTTCGATCGCGCTACAGTGGTCTATCACATATAACCAGTCACGGACCTGCAATCCATTACCATAGACAGGGATCTTTTTCCCCTCCAGCACGTTAGTGATTGCGAGAGGAATCAGTTTTTCTGGAAAATGAAATGGACCATAGTTGTTACTACAGTTGGAGATGGTATATGGAAGCTTGTAGGTATCACCGAAGGCACGGACGAGATGGTCAGAACCCGCTTTGGATGCGGAGTATGGCGAATGCGGATCGTATTTTGTATTTTCATTAAATTTCTGATCTGAGCCTAACTCCAACGAACCGAACACTTCATCGGTACTAATGTGATGAAAACGCTGCACTTTTGCCTGGACCGCTTCTTGCAAGAGAACTAGGGTTCCCTCGACATTCGTACGCACAAATGCGGTGGGATCTTTAATCGATCGATCCACATGGGTCTCAGCCGCAAAATGAACTACCACATCCACACCTGCGATTGCCTCATGAACTGTCTGGGGGTCGCCGATTGCGCCTTTGATAAAGGAGTAGTTAGGATTGTTTTGGACGGAAGTTAAATTCTCAAGGTTACCTGCATAGGTAAGACTATCTAAATTGACAATTTGATCGGATGGATGACCAGCTAACCAATATTGAATAAAGTTGGAGCCGATAAACCCCGCTCCACCTGTTACCAATAACCTCATAGTAAACCTTTCTATTATCAGTGATGGTCTTCATTCTATCAGATTCGGACTTATCCCTAGGGAAGTTCTCCATGCCAGATCTGTTGAATGAAATAATAACCTATTTCCAGAACAATGATCCTATAGCAGATTATGTGTTTTCAACTAAAATCTGATCCCCAACTTTAATTTCTCCATCAGAAACCACTCTTGCTCTTAATCCACCTCTATTTTGAAATGCCTGATTGAATCCTGGTTTCCCAGAAAGTTTAGATGGCCTATCGCAGGGATCACAGGCTTCAATCCCAAGCATCGCTACGCCACCTATAGTAAAAACTACCCCAATCAAGGATGTTAAATCTTCAATTCCTTGTACTAAGATATTTCTTCTCGTATCAGTAAAGTTGAAATCTGTTCCAAACTCCTGATTCGCAGATTTTATTGCCTCTTCTGCAATAAGTGACACATCTCTAATGATGTCCCTGTCTTGATTAAGTTCAGGTGGCACATTCTTTCTTGGTGCTTTGGAATATGCTCCATTACCTTTTTCATAACGATCACCTTGAATACCTTTATCCTTAACAAGAGCGACATTCTCCTGTACTTCCATTGGCTCACCCATTTTCTGGCTAATATTGATTGCGAGAATTTCACCTTTGTTCATAGGCTGGAATTATATCCAATCAAGGAAAATAAAAGTTTTTGATCCCGTTTACAAACTCTCAGAAACACGATTTATGTCTGATCTTTGGAATGAAATAATAACTCACCTCCAGATCAATAATCCCATAACGTTCTATGTTTGTTCTAAATAATCTCGTAGGAACAACTAATCGTATTTAACTCCGCCTTTGCCATACTTCTCCTCAGCTTCGTCTCTGAGGCTTTCCCTTCGTTGCATACCTTCCTTTTTCACATCTTCTAGAACTGCTTCCAGACTATGAAGGACATGTGAAACTATCGCAGGATTTTCTTCAAGTGTTTGTTGCAGTTTTTCCGCTGTAGATGTTTTTTCATCGGCTTCAAGATTGACTACCGCTACAAACGTTACAACTCCATCCTCGCTAATTGAAGACCCATCAGTTCCAATTAGATATGTCCTTACTTTATCTCTAATGAGATCAATTGCTTCATCAATAAAAGCTTTTACAAAATTTGCTAACCATTCAGGATCTTTAGGATAAATTTGAGGGGATTCAGTTTTATCTGGATCTCTAAATTGTGGCCTATCTGTGCCAACTCCATATACAGCATGGATTTTTTTTGTATATTTCCAAGAGATGTTAGTGTCCATTTGGGCAGATTTTGCCTGAGAGATACTAAGCACATTTGATTTCCCTATGTTCTTAAGTAGGTACTCAGCAATTAGGTGTGCTGCACCATGTCTCATTTGAGGATATTTGGCAATGGCATCAAGAACAAGGTATGTCGCTGCAACATCAGGAGTATTTTCTAGAAGAGAATATCTATTGCTATCTCTGGCTGATTCCTTAATCATTTTCCTATTATAGGACAAAAATGATAAATGGTTAATATAGTAATGCAATCTGTATACAAAGCTTCAAAATCACGATTTTTGCGGTAGTAGTGGAACTTGAACATTACTCTTCTAACACAAGGATTGTTTTTTCTTGAAACTTTTCACCCTTGGTCAGTAACAGATTTGACTGTGGCATTCCCAGAAAATGGGCAAGTTCCTTAATTGCGTCTTTATTTGCTTTGCCTTTCTCTGGCATTGCTTTGACCCGAACATCGAAGGTATCCTTC
>JAGOVC010000025.1 GCA_018060955.1 Candidatus Woesebacteria bacterium
GAAGATTTTCGACGTCGTCCCACAAGTATCCTCTACTCTACACTAGAACTTTCATTATAGCCAAGATTAGTCGATAGGACTAGGGAGTGGAGAGCGTACCGGGACCCGTGTTTACAGTTCTTCGACTATGATTTCTGTCTGAAAATCAGGAGTCTGGAGCAGTTTTAAGTATTTCTCTGTTGTAGTAATGCGTTTGTGTCCCACGAGCTGACTCACATACACCAGAGGTGTTCCGGCTGCCAACTGCTGTACGATGAAAGTATGACGGAGGTCGTTAACCTTCGCATCTTTAATTCCAGCCAAGCGGAAATACCGATCAATAGCAGTACGGATATTGCGAACCAAGAATGGTCTACAGGTTTTGGTCACAAATAAGGTCTTTTGACGTGTTTTAGGACGAATTTCGAGATATTCTCGAAGTGCCGTAATTGCCGCGTTGTTTAAAGGCACAATGCGACCTGGATGGGATTCCTGAGGTTTGATATGCACCTGACGCTGATCAAGATTGACATCTTCTACCTCAAGATTTGCCAGTTCACTGATTCGCATCCCAGTTTGCAGCAAGACTTCCACAATGGTGGAGATGCGCTTGTCAGCTCGACAGGCATCACGCAAAGCACGATATTCCAATTTGGTCAGTACTCGAGGTTCTGAGAGCTCATATTTGGGATGGGAAACCGAATTAGCAGGGTTTTCCGTGATTACTCCAGTGGAGCGCAAAAATCTAAAGTAAGACTTGATAGAGTTAATTTTGCGGTAGATTGACTTATCGGTATAGCGTTCACCAGAGAGATTTTTCTTAAATTCCTCAATATCTTCCGATGAAACATCCGAAGGAAGTAGTTTTCCTTCGCGCTTCTGGAGAAATTCTAAGAATTGTTCAATGTCTTTCCCATAGGCAATCACTGTGGCACTTGCTCGGCCTTTGGCCTTTAAGTCCTGCAAAAATTGCTGATGGAAATCGAGTAACGTCCGTGAGTCGTCCATGAAATGCTTTCTAATTGATTTGTACGGTATACTGATCCAAGAATCAGTTTTTCAATGTCTTATAATAACAATTTTAAGGTTTAGCGTCAATGACAAGTCTTTAACTATGGCTTCCTCCTCATTTGCCGATTATCGACGAGTACTTCACCGTAGAAGATCAAGTAGCGTCTCCTATCAACCTACTTCTGTGGGGTGGCAGCGATTTCTTACTCATCCCTTGATTATTGGCGTTTGGACGCTTGCCTGCCTATTTTTTGGCATTGGCTTGATACGTTCGGGACTAAGTGTCCGTCAGGTTGTCGAACGGAAAACCCAGGCAGAAGAACAGCTTTCGACCGAAGAAAGCCGAGGGATGCAGTTGATTCAAGATCTCGAGGAATCCAACTCCTCCTATGCGAAAGAAAAAATCATTCGCGAAGAGCTTCGAATGCAGCTTCCGGGAGAGACAATTCTTCAGCTAGCCTCCCCTTCTTCCACCCCCTCAAACTAACCTGGACACCAGGTTGTCCAGAGAGAATCTTCGTGGTACGATAGTACCCTTGCGCGCGGGGTAGTGTACGGCTGCACGTGAGGCTCGAGATTGGGCCACTCTTTAGCAATAAAGGTGAATCCTGGCTATATCGGTGAAACCTACGTCCTTTATAGGATATGGCAACCCCGAGGAAAGATTCGATCATTGATCGAAAATCCGTAGAGACTATACGCCGGGGGATGAGTAATCATCCAAGATATAGTCCGACACTCTGGGAAACTAGAGATTACAGTATGCATAATCTCGCAGACAAGGTTCGACTCCTTGCCCCGCAACAACTTTTCAATCCGCCGCAAAGGCGGATTGATGGTATAAAATAGTATTTTGTTCGATAAAATTGGGCAAAACAATTGATGTCAGGGTAGCTCAGCTGGTAGAGCACCACATTCATAACGTGGCGGTCGCGGGATCGAAGCCCGCCCCTGACACCCTAAACTTCCACTTCTTTTAATCGTTTCATTTCCGTAGAGAAATCCTGTGTTTGAAGAGTTAGAACTTCTGTTGAAACATGTTCCTGGACCATTTCTGCATTTTTTCGAAGCAGTACGATGGTTGTCGAGCTTTCTTCCAGATCATAGCGATTCTTTAGATCACTAATCCGTGTTTCAAAACCTTCAATCCCATTGGGTGTGACGCAACAGTCGGCATACTCACAGATCCGAGTTTCCCAAGAAACCTCCGCTTCCTGTTCCCAGGCAGATCGCATCTCTACAAGGAGTTGATAGACATCAGTTAGTCCCAGTTCTTGAACAATAGCCAAGGTTGCCTGCTGCACATCTGTCCCATACTTGGCTTGATAGTCGTGTTGAACCTGCTCCCAATGGGCAGCATTCTGCTCGAGTTCCCCTAGAAATGGTCGTTTGAATTTGAGGATATTTCCCATGTCATGGAGCAGCAATGCATTGCGAATAAGGTCTCGGTTTATAGCCGGACCATTCCAGGAATCACACACATACATCCCTACTGCAGTGACTTGCAACATATGACGTTCTAGGTTGGGAGGAATTTTATAGTGAGAATAGACAGAAGAGATTGTCATGTAAGCAATGATAGCAAACCTTAATCTTAAGCTCGCAATGTTTGTTGCGGACCTAAGGTTAAGGGGCGGTCCGAAGACCGCCCCTTACTCAATGAACTTGCGAGAAAACTGATATTACTGACTGAACGCCGCGCGATAGACGCGGCCTTCGTTGATCTGCGTGAAGCCGTAGTGCGCCTGGAAGGCGGCTACGGCGCCGTCGGGTCCGTACAGCGTTCCAGCCCCCGCCGAAGCGAGGAGCTGCGAAACCGACGAGCCAAAGACGGAGTAGACCGTCTCGTTCTCCGCGTCGTAGAAGCAGCGGTTGGGTGCAGTTGCCACCCACACAGTTGTCTCTTGAACGTCCGCGACTGCCTCGTCAATCAGGAGGGAGATGTCGTCTCCCTCCCCCGTGTCGATCATGATCCTATAGAACCCACATGATTCAGGGACACGGAACCTCAGCTCGTCCCCTAACGGGTCAATCTGAACGATTTCGAAACCTGAACCGTAGCGAATGGCGGGGACGACTTCCCCGTTGACCATCACCTCAAAACCATCGTAGGGTTCTACCGACTCAAACATTGGGTCCCACGGCCCGAGAGTCGCGGGGGAACTGTAGGACAGGACCAGTTCCACCTCCGCGAGTGCGGGGGTTGGCTCGGGCTGCGTGTGAACTTCCAGGACCTGTACTTCAATCTGTACAACTGGTGTCTCAATCAGGCTGACAGCTGTTGGCTCAAAAGTCTGGCTCTGAGTCTCCGTCAGAGGAACCGGTGCTTCTGGCGTAGCCGTTGGCGGAACAGTGGTTGCTGTCGGTGCTTCCAGCGTAGCCGTTGGCGGTACCTGAGTAGGGGGTTCCGTAGGGACTGTTGGCGTTTGCGTGGGCGTCTCAGTCGGAGGCGCCTCGAAACACTCGTTGTTAAAGTCCCCGTTCGCCGTGAGAGTTTGACCGTCGGGCGTTAGGGCTGTCACCCTGACGTGCACGACGGGGCCATACTCTGCGGGAAACGATGTGGTTCGCCACCCGAGATCCCTTTCATCATAATACGTCTCGGAGAACGAATGTCCCAAATCATCCCACACTTCAACAGTCACCAGGGGGTCGATCCCCCAGTTGGTTCCAGCCCCACAGTAGGTGTCAACCAACCACAGGACCCAGGGGTCCTGCTGCGCGTTGGCCGACAGAGCTGAACCAAACAGAACGAACAGAACGAAAAACAGTAGCTTCTTCACGATCCCCTCCTTGGGGAGCTGTAAGGACAAATGTGCTTTGAGATCCGACGTCGATATCGACCTCAAGGAGCACACAGAAAGAATAGCTATTCCCTCTGTGTGCTCCTCGAGAATCGAGGGGACATCGGATACTATTATTTGTTTTCTCGCTTGTTAAAGAGCTAGTGAAGTGCTGATTTAATCCTCGTTTCTCCTGTAATAGGAAAAGTTCGGATCAAGGGCAACTTCGGTTCCGGACTATTGTCCGGAGGGAAACACTGGATTTTCTAGTGCTTTCCTCTGGTAATAGTGGTCGGATTTGGAGATGAAGAGTATAAAAAAAGGCTCCAATAATCCGGTCTGTGTGTTCTGGCCAGATAGAGCCTGTTCCCGTAAGAACTTCTCTATCGAGCAGGACAGAGGTCATGGGTTATAGAGTTGTATTATAAGACTGTTCTTGAGAAATGTCAAGACTATAGGATAGTTTATGGGGAAAACAATGGTTAGACCCTACTGGCAAGTTGTTGGAGTTTTTTCCTCAACTTCAAGGTCCACGGCTCTTTCGTGATTGCGTCCAAAATGACGAAGTAGGAGTCCGTAGAGGTTAGTCGATTCCCAGCTGTGATAGATTTCTGCTTGAGGACTTGCGGAGTAATCTTCTGTTCAGCATACAAACCTAGGTTTCGTACTGTGCTTAGCTCAGAACGCAGATACTTTTGAATTTTTGGACTTTTGTGACCATTGGCAAAGAGTTCAGCTGTCAGAGTTGTCGTTTGACTGTCAACAGCATTTCGAATACCCTGACGTTTCTTAAGCTCGTTGGGATCTGCAGATTCCGTATTCATTTCCTCTTCCACACTCCGCAAAAATAGATAATCTTTAATCCATTTTTGGATCGTTTTTTCCTCAAGTGGTCGATCCTCTACCAGATCAAGAACTAGTTGTGCAGTTCTGTCTTCAAAGTCTGTTAACCACTGGTTTCGAAGTTCTCTGTTTACGTTGTCTGCATCTGTTGCCATATCTACCCATCATACCAAAAGCCCCCAAGGATAACCTTAGGGGCTTTTTTGTTTCATGTTTATTGGATTTGGGAGCCGATTACATCATTCCCATTCCATCCATTCCGCCTGGTCCACCGGCTGGAGCAGCTTTGGGCTCTTTGATGTCCGTAATCAGGACTTTTGTGGTCAAGATCATGGTTGCCACGGATGCGGCATTACGTAGTGCGTGTTTGGCGACTTTAGCAGGATCAATGACACCTTCTTTGATCATGTTGCCAAACTTACGGGTACTAGCGTTAAATCCCCATTCCTTGTCATTTTTCTCGAGGATTTGATAGAGGACTTCTCCGCCATCGGATCCGCTGTTCTCGGCAAGCTTGCGGATCGGCATGCGCAGTGCTTCTTTGACGATCTTGATTCCAGTGGCTTCATCTTCATCGTCGGCTGTCATCTTGTCGAGGACCTTGGAAGCATGGAGGAATGTAACTCCACCTCCAGGAATTACACCTTCCTCAATGGCTGCTCGAGTTGCTTCTTTGGCATCGATGACGCGCTCTTTGAGCTCCTTCATCTCTACTTCAGAGGCTGCGCCGACTTTAATGACTGCAACTCCACCGGTGAGTTTGGCAAGTCTCTCTTCGAGTTTCTCTTTGTCAAATTCCGAGGAGGTTCGATCGACTTCTTTACGGATTTGAGCGACTCTTGCGTCAATATCTTGTTTCTTGCCTTTGCCACCGACAATGGTGGTCAGATCTTTGGTTGCAGAGACCGAATCAGCGCGTCCACAGTCTTCTGGGGAAACGGAATCCAATTTGCGTCCGGTATCGGCAGAAATGAATTGTCCACCAGTAAGCACGGCAATGTCTTGAAGCATTGCTTTGCGTCGGTCACCAAAGCCAGGAGCTTTGATTGCTAGGACGTTAAAGACACCACGCATTTTGTTGACGACTAAGGTTGCCAAGGCTTCCCCGTCGATATCATCGGCGATGATCACCAAGGTTTTGCTCAACTTCATGAGTTTTTCCAAGAAGGGTAATAGATCTTGAATGGAACTGATTTTTTGATCGGTGATCAAGATATATGGATCTTCCAGCACGGCTTCCATGGCATCGGAGTTGGTAACAAAGTAGTGGGAAGCATATCCACGATCAAACGACATACCTGCCGTATGGAGGATCTCGATATCTGATGTCTTTCCTTCTTCTACCGTGACCACGCCATCTTTACCGACCAATTTGAGGGCTTCGGCAATTTTCTCACCGATGACTTCATTTTGGGCACTAATCGTAGCAACTTTCACCCATTCTTCTTGTTTGACAGGTTTTGCAACCGCACTAATTTGATCTACAACAGCGGTAACCGCGCGATCAATACCTTTCTTAAGCAGCATCGCATTGGCTCCTGCGGCGATGTTTTTCATCCCTAGGGCAGTAATGTGGTGGGCAAGTAAGGTTGCGGTGGTTGTTCCGTCACCAGCTGCATCGTTGGTTCTACTTGCAGCTTCTCGGACTAATTGGGCTCCCATGTTCTCAAATGGATCGGGAAGACTAATTTCCTTGGCAACCGAGACTCCATCGTGGACGACAGTTGGAGCACCCCAAGACTTATCGATGGCGACGTTTCCGCCTCGAGGTCCAAGTGTGGTTACTACCGCGTCAGAGAGTTTTTTGATTCCGACCAGCATTTTTTGCTGAGCGTCATCGTTAAAAAGTAATTGTTTTGCAGCCATAATCCCCCTTATTTCGTTGAAATAGTTGCTAATACATCTTCAAATTTGAAAAATTGGAATTCCGTATCACCCAATTTGAATTGGTTTCCACCCCATTGTTTGTAGATGACCATGTCACCTTTCTTTACAGGAGAAACCACTTTGTTGCCTTTTTCGTCGGTGGTATCCGCACCGATAGCAACTACTGTCCCGTGTTGGGCTTTTTCATCATGCGAATCGGGAAGAAAGATTCCGGATTCTGTTTGTTTTTGAGATTTTGCCGGCTCTACGAGCACATAGCCTGGCATGGGTTTAATTGAAGACACGGTCAGTGTCATAGTGATCCTCCTTTAGGAATGTTCGGGTATCAAATCGAACATCCTTATCTATTACCGTTACGATGCTCTGAACCGATACAATACCACGACTTTAGAATTTAAGAAGTGGATCATCGGGTTTTATTTCTGTCTGAGTGTTCATGAGCAATGAAGATTATCACTCATGTGATGCAAGTGCTATTCTTAGCCAAGACTGCTTCATTGTCAATAGGAATTTTGGAGTGCTAAGCCGATTACGAGGCTTGATGGATCACCACTTCAGGATCCAAAATAGATTTGACTTCGGCAGCAATCAATGGTCTGACAACGTCATCACCATGGCGCACGCGTACTTGAGACAAAAGTACGCCTTCGCAGTTCAAACCCTTATCGTGAAAATAGGAATTAATCTCTTCTTTAAGCGCGTCTTCAATACTGGTGCGATTCGCTTTGATTTCTTGAGTGGTCAAGGATGCAAACACCGCCGCCATTCGACTTCGACAGGTGGGACGAACCACTTTACTGACGAGATTCTCTCCGATGTTTTCCCATAACTCTGGAGCATTCTTCTTATCAATGCGAAACAGTACGGAAGCTTCAATTTCGAGTTCATGTCCATCTTTACTAGTGGTCATGATCGTCTCGTCCATTAGACTTTCCTTATTGGTGTGATCGACAGTAACACCCCGTCGAATCGTGTATTCGAGGATTTGGGCATTAAACATCTTGGCAACCTGCCAAAATGGGATCTTGAGATGCAAGCCAGGTCCCCAAACTTTGGGCAACACACCACGTCCACGATCGTAAACACAGGCAACGTGGCCTGGTGGAACGGAGATGAAAAATCCGCCGACCACCTCGTCGACCAAAAAAGAAACAACTAATCGATCAAATTCCATAGGTGTATATTGTACTACGAACTTTTACTGTTGTGTGCGATCTGGTGCTTTCTTGAGCTTCTAGTGTGCGGAGTTCGAAGGACTGGATGGGGTTGCACTCGTATCCGCAATGTCAGGTTCTACGACAGGCGCTGGAAAGGCTTGAATAAAGTAGCGTCGAATTGCCTTTAGGAGCATTAACACCAAACTAAAAAGCAATGTCGTCACAATAAACAGCTTCTTGCCGGCTGGGAGAAACATGAAAATGAGAAAAGAGACGATGGGCAGAAAAAACTGTAAGGACCGAATACGTGATCGCGTCTCATACGCATAACGGGTACCAGTTCGCGTAATTGGATTGACACTGACAACCTCTGTGCCCTTTTGTAACGACAAAATATTGCGAAACGGAGAAGTATATTCTGCGGCAACTTCGACGAGCAAGATTACAAACGACTGCAACAAGTTTAGGAACACATTGGGATGAGTCAGATCAAAACGTCCTAAAAAGACCAAGTTATATGGTGTGGGCGGGTGGGGAAAGACCGGATACAAGAGATGGAGGTCTTCACCTTCCAGTCCTCGACTAAAAAGTCGCAATAGCAAAAAGAAAATGACAATATTGATAAAGAGTTCAACCATCTCCGCAATCAAAATGCGCGGCTTGGTCCGCATAATGAGCTTTAGTTCATGGTTCATTCGCACGGGGTCTGAAGAATACTTTTCTTGAATTTCTCTCGCCTTTTGTCCAATCTCTTCCCGTTCGTGCTCACTGCGATCTGAGGCAATGGAGAGTGGAATCATCACGACACGCAGCACCAACGTCATTAGGATGACGGCGACTCCCATATCGGGTTTCATCCCGATTTCCCCGAGCAACCAATAAAAGAACACTAAAATGTTCAAAAAAGGCTGATAAATAAGCAATGTAAACAACTGTTCCATAGGACATTTCATTCTCTAACGGAAGAAAAGAACACTTCATTATAGCAAGAGACCATGTGTTCCACTATCGATAGACATCACATCATCTTTTTACCCCGCTTTCACTGACTTTTGCAATACGTTACACTGAAATCACAAGTATGCGTTTCCTCGTTACCTCAATTGTTACCTTTTGTTTGTTCTTCTTGATTGGTCCGTCGACGACGGTTGCACAATATGCTGGCACTTGCGGTCAAGAATACACATTGGGTCAAAATATTTGTCCTGCTGATTGTCAAGCAGATTACTTTGGTGGGACATCTGATCCAAATCGATATTGTTGTGGATTTGTGGAAAATAAAGGAACAGCAAATGCAATTTGTAGACCCATAGTTGGTGCTGGGGATGCAGAAGTCATTTCTTGTGGCAACGGATACACGAACGAAAGACCGAATGCCGTCTGTGATCCCAGCTGTCCTGCGAATGGATCCTACCTCGATGAGTCCGACAACACCATTAAGACCTGCTGCGGAACCATCACTAATGATAGCTGTTATGCGACTCCCCCTACATCCTATGCCAGTTGTGGGGCAATCATCCCAAAGACTTCCAATACCTCGTGTACTTGTCGCAGTGGAGTAAATGACTTTGGTACCCAAAACTTTTGTTGTGGATGGGTCGATAGCCGAGGTATTTGTCTCCAGAATGAACCTTCCGCAACAGTTCCAGCTGTGTGTGGAGAATCGTATCCCGCTAGCCGACAAGCCACTACAACTTGTAATTGTCCCAATGGAACACAGACACTTCCTACTGGACGTATCTGTTGTGGATGGAATGATCCGCTCAATCTCGATGGGGGCAATGACAACTGCGCACGACAAGATCCTGCCACCATTCCACGCCCAGCAAAAACTTGTGGACAGCCATTTAATCCCCTAACCGAAACATGTGGTTGCGCAAACAATATGCCATATGATCCTCCGCAGCCGCAGGCTTTTTGTTGTGGTTGGGCAGACGGAAGTCTGTCGGGATGCTCGGCTACGGCACCTCCACCGACAATTCTTCCCACGGTGATCCCTACCGCACCGCCCATCGGGGAATCGGGAGCAAGCGTCTACACATTCGATCAACTTAATCAAGCTATTTTTAATGGCCAACCAAATTCGGATTTAACCACCCCAAGAGGAATTATTTCGCGTGCACTCCCCTACTTATTTACATTCTCGGGTCTCATTCTCTTTACCATGATTATTTGGGGAGGTTTTGAAATGTTGGGAGGAGCGAGTAACCCCCAAAGTCAAGAAGCTGGAAAGCATCGCATCACGAATGCAGTTGTTGGATTCCTCTTGCTATTCTGTTCCTATTTCCTAGCACAACTTGTCGAACTCATTTTGCGCGTCGATATTCTTTAGTCTGTTTTTAATCGGACCGTGGTTTCCAAAATCTGGATTAATCCATCCACCATTAGAGCTTCGATTAATGAGCCAAAACGTACCCGATTGTCTAGGTGATGCTCGACGCGCATTTTTTCTTGTAGCTCTACCATCGGGAGTGAGCCTTGACGTAAATAGTCAATAATGCGTCCACGAAAATAACGATCCGTTTCTTCAAAGCGTTTTCCGCTATCTTTTAGTGATGTCTTTTTTTTGACTGGATGCACAAGTAGCCAAGCTGCATACGAAGAAAATCCTTGTGCTTTCGCCAGTTGATTGCCGGTACAGATTCTTGAAACTGGGCACTCAGCACAACGAGGTGCCTTCGCAGTACAGATTTGTGATCCAAAATCCATTAAGCCTTGATGCCACTCATCCGCATATCCCTTTGGGACGGATTCCTGTGCAAGCTTTGCAAGTTCCTTAACAGGAATTGGATCCAAGCCAACCTGGGTACGAGTCAGTACGCGCGCGACATTCACATCAATCACACTACGATGGATTCCAAACGCAAAGACTTGAATTGCAGCGACCATATAGGGACCAAACCCTGGAAGAGTGCGTAACGTTTTTTCATCGGATGGGAACACACCATCATAGGTTTTGGAGATTAGTTTGGCAGTTTCCAAAAGGTGTTTAGCGCGACGATTGTACCCTAGTCCTTTCCAGGCTATGACCACCTCCGCAAGAGGTGCTGCCGACAACGATTCTAGACTGGAAAAACGTTGAAGAAAGAACGCATATTTGGGAAGCACCGTTTGCACTTGAGTTTGTTGCAACATCATTTCTGATACGGTCACTGTATAGGGGTCACGGATGGGGACTGGACCGACGCTCCAATTTTTGAACGAGACCAATTCTCTCCATGGCAAAGGTCGCTTGTTTTTTTGATACCAAGCCAACAGGAGTTCTTGCAGTAAACGCAGTGGAACAGAGGCCATGAACTCTCGAGTATCCTATGCCACACGCCGTTATGCAAGTGTGTTTGCACTACGAAGAATTCTAATTAGTTCTTGTAGTCTAGGAACTGCAGTGGTACGAAGAAACCCTTCCCATTCTCTCGCATCCAGATCCTCAATTTCTTGCCACACCGCACGTCCCGCTGCAAAGCCTTTACACCCTTGCCGGGCGGCGGTCCTCAAATATTCCTTGAAGATATCGAATGCAGCCCCACGAGAAAGCAGGATCCAGTTGGGGTGCAGGGTAGAAACGGTTGCACACGCAGCCTGACTACCTGGATACTGAATTTTTAAAATGTCACAAAATGGAGCGATTTGTTCACACACTTGGAGATGGGTGGCAATCCACGATTCATCACCTTCTTTTTCCCACAGAGGTGAATCATCAAGTGCGTACAGCACGGGTTCTACTAAAAAAGGTACTTGGGCAGTCGCACAGTCATTTGCAACGGATTCAATGAGCGCAAGTTTGGCATCTGCGGTGGAGGATTTCGGATTTATGTAGACTAGAAGCTTAGCTCCTGCAGCGTGCTGTTTGACGCCTGAAACACCCCAGTTAGAGCGCAAGATTGTCATCGCATCTTTATCAGATGAATACCCAGATTCTTCTAGTGATAAAAACAACCCACACTGTGGATCTTTGTCATGAAGGGTTGAAATCCCATATTCAGGATCGGTGAGAACCGCAGACACGTGTGGACTTAAAATCTGCATAAACAGGTGTTTGATATGCAGAAATTTTTCGCGGTCTAATTGGGTCTTAAGGTCTAGCTTCAATGCTGTAGCCAATGAGCCACGATGATCAAATGGTGCAATC
>JAGOVC010000085.1 GCA_018060955.1 Candidatus Woesebacteria bacterium
TTTCTGCTCGAAGCTCTTGTTCTTCCACAATCGCAGTGACTGTTGCCCGGCTATGAATCGGAGTTTCTTGAGCATGAACGGGTTGAGCGAAAGTAAACAGACAGAAAAGCGATAACACTAGACTGGATAAAAGTTTTTGCATGGACATTAGAATACAGGAAACTAAGCAGTCGCACTAGCGCTGGTTACACGCAGCACAAACACCAAAAAAGGAAGTGTGATGATGAGATACGGAAAATTCAGCAATAACAGTGCGATTTTTTGTTTGGCACTCAACGCTTTCTACTTTTCCGCAGCGTTCACACACCAAATGATCATGGTGGTGATCCGTGCGAAGTTCATACATGAAGGTGTCATTACCAAAGATATGGCGACAAATTTTTCCTTCCTCTAATAATTTGTCGAGAGCCCGATACACTGTCGTACGATTCAATTGTGGCTCAGCGTGCTGCATCTTTTCTAAAAGCTCAAGAGCTGATAGCACGTGATGCGTTTGAAGTATGTCGCAGATATCATGTTGTGTGCGTGGAGATCTTCCCATACCTCTATTATACCCCTGCAGGGAAATCTGTGTTTTTCTCAGAAGGATGGTACACTTTTGCTATGTCGACAACTCCAATTCCAATTCTCCTTGTTACTGGGTTTTTAGGTTCAGGGAAAACAACCTTTATTAACTGGTTACTGACAAAGGCACCAGAACATAGAATGTCGATTATTCTCAACGAATTTGGAGACATCAAACTGGAATCACAGTTCATTACTAGAAAAGACAGCGGAGTAATCGAGCTTTCGAATGGCTGTATGTGTTGTGTAGCGAAATCTGATATTCCACGAGTCTTACGTCTGATTGTGGAACAAAGTCCCCAAACCCAAACAATTGTGATTGAAGCATCTGGACTATCCGATCCCGATCCAATCTTCGCAGCACTTCAGTCTCCCGAAATCGGGGATAAAGTCCGATTGGAGATGACCGTCTGTGTGATCGACACGATTAACTTTGAAAAGACCTGGGGGACGCATGCCATTATGTCGGCGCAGGTAGGGGATGCCGATGTGCTGGTGCTATCCAAAACAGCGGAGGCGGGAGAAGAGAGCTGTTCACGCATTGAATCAAAGTTGGCATCCATCTTGCCCAGTGCAAGAATCGTTCGGTTGGATGACTCGGTCACACCGGAAATCTTTTTATCAGTGCACGATAGTGCTCCAACGCATGTAGCCGAAGAACACACCCATGAGCATCACCATGAAGAGTACACGCATTATATTTATGAAGATCAGACTCCCATGGATGCAGCCCTATTGGTAACTCAGTTACGAAGTTTACCAACCGATATTATTCGAGCAAAAGGTGTAATTTATTCGCTGGAAGACGGCAAGCCACAAAAAACCTTATTACAACTGGTCGGAACGCGAATCGACTTTCTGCCTTCATCATGGGAACCGAATGAAAAGGTGCAAAATTCACTGCTGTTTATCGGTAAATCCTTTAATACCCAAGAGTTAGAAGCAAAACTACAAGAATGTCGTACGCAAATTCCCAGCTAAAAAAGCGGCATTGATTATTTAGTTTTGGAGAAATGGCAGAGCGAGATCTTGACTCGATAGAATAGGATCCCCCTCAAGTGGCCATTGGATGGCTAAAGTTGGATCATCCCAGCGAATCCCTGAACTAGCTTCTTTGTTATATGGAGCTGAGCATTTATAAAAGAATCGTGCTTCTGAAGACATCACATAAAACCCATGCGCAAATCCTTTAGGAATAAATAGTTGATTGTGGGTGTTGTGGTCCAAAATGACAGATACCCATTGCTTATAGGTGGACGAATCGGGCCGAAGGTCTACTGCAACATCAAACACGGTTCCGAAGATCACCGTTACTAATTTATCCTGTGCGTAGGGCTCTGACTGAAAATGTAATCCACGAAGCACGCCTTTTTTACTAACGCTTAAATTGTCTTGGACAAAGGAAGGTAGAATTCCTGCTGTTGTATAGACTTCTTGGTTGTATTGTTCTAGAAAAGAACCGCGATCATCGGAAAAGACCGACGGGACGATCTCAATAACCTCTGGAATTTTTGTAGGGTGTAGCTGCATAGTGGAGTTGATTGTACACAATTCTTTGGCTTTTTAGCCATATGAAGTTCAATGTCCACTTGTAAATACATATCAAACACTGGAATAATGAGAAGATGGGCTTATCTTCCCAACACTATGCGTCGGTACTGACATCAGCCGGATTAATTTCCGCGGCTGACTTTGCTCAGCTCGATCAAGTTGCCCAAACCGCAAAGAAACCCCTCGAAGATGTCATCCTAGAGCGAAAAATCGTAGAAGAAGCACAGCTGGGTCAACTGTTGGCCAAAGCCTTCAAACTCCCCGCAGTGTATTTAAAAGATATCTCTATCCCTGAGGATGTGTTTAATTTGATCCCAGAACGCATTGCGCGCACTGACCGAATCGTAACATTTGCAAAAGATGCTACGAGTGTGTCTGTTGCAATGTCGTCGCCTTCGCAGTCCCCTACGCTCGCACTGTTGGCAAAGAAGACAGGTGTTGGTGTCAAGGTATTTGTGACCACCGATAGAGATATTGAAAATACACTAACGCAGTATCGAAAAGATTTACAAAAGATTGTCGATGGACTACTCAAAGACGATCCGCAAACCTACCGTGGCGAATCCGAGGATTTACCTGTCGCAAAAATTGTAGATGCCTTGGTGCAGACTGCTCATGATGAAAAGGCCTCCGATATTCATATGGAGCCCGAAGAAAAACGCGCCATTGTTCGTTTTCGTATTGATGGTGTATTGCATGAGGTATTGTCTGTCTCTAAATATTTGCATGACCGCATGGTCACCCGTATCAAAGTGCTCTCAAGTTTACGTACCGATGAACATTTAGCCGCACAAGACGGGAAAATGAAATTTGAGATGGATGATGGACGACTAGATATCCGGGTATCCATCCTACCAATCGTCGAAGGTGAAAAGATTGTCATGCGTTTACTTTCATCGTCAGCCCAAAAGTATTCGTTGGCAGATCTAGGAATGAACGAGGTGGATCTGGCAAAAGTGCAACGTGCCTATTCGAAATCCTACGGAATGGTCCTTTCAACGGGGCCAACGGGATCTGGAAAAACAACT
>JAGOVC010000026.1 GCA_018060955.1 Candidatus Woesebacteria bacterium
TGCTAAATCATTTCCCATCTCTTTAATGTAGGGTTATCCGGTATAATTGTCCCTCTAGAAAAGTAAAGGGTTCTATGGGGAAACTTACAATTCAAAACCTTCACGTATCGATTCAAGATAAAGAAATCCTTCACGGCGTAGACTTGGAGATTAAACCAGGAGAGATTCATGCGGTCATGGGACCTAATGGTAGTGGAAAGAGTACGCTTGCCTATACCTTAGCCGGGCACCCCTTTTATTCCATCACCAAAGGTTCTATTCGAATGGATGACGAGGATCTCAATGAAAAATCTCCAGATGAACGCGCGGTTGCTGGTCTTTTCTTGGCCTTTCAATATCCTACAGAAGTAGCTGGGGTTCGAGTGAATAATTTCTTAAAGGTTGCCTATCAGCAACGGTTTGCCAATGACCCATCAAAGAAATTTCCCACCGTTCTCGCTTTTCGAAAACATTTAGAGTCCCTCGCAGAGAGTCTTAATGTCAAAAAAGAGTTACTCTCACGAGGTTTAAATGAAGGCTTTTCCGGTGGGGAGAAGAAACGACTAGAAATACTCCAGATGGCTGTCTTAGAACCAAAGTACGCCATCTTAGATGAGACCGACTCGGGGCTCGACGTGGATGCTATTCAAGCCGTAGCAGCGGGAGCAAAACAAATTGTGAAACAGCATCACACTGGAGTATTAATTATCACGCATTATCAACGTATCTTGCAGTTCTTGGAGCCAGATTTTGTTCACGTGATGGTGAATGGCAAGATTGCTCAAAGTGGGGGACGAGAGTTTGCCCAAGCTTTGGAAAAAGATGGTTACAAAAAGTATATCTAACACAACGCATGTCAAGATTTGCCTCAAAACACACCGATACACTCAGTGATCAAGCGATACCGGATGATTATGCCGCGGGTTTTTCCTATCCTACCGATTCCTACGCCTTCATCAGTAAACCTGGATTAAGTAAGAGAGTGGTGGAAGAACTATCGCATATCAAAGAAGAACCCGAATGGATGCTGGAGTATCGTCTCAAAGCACTTGAACACTTCAACGCTATGACTGTTCCCACCTGGGGAGCTGATTTGTCCGGCATTGAATATGAAAAAATCCATTATTACTTACGTCCAACAGATAAGTCTGTAAGCTCCTGGGATGACGTTCCCAAGGATGTCAAAGCCACTTTTGACAAGTTAGGTATCCCACAGGCTGAGCGAGAGGTACTTGCGGGTGTTAAAGCCCAATATGACTCGGAAGTAGTCTACGGTTCATTACAAAAAGTTTGGGAAAACGAAGGGGTAGTCTTTCTGTCGATGGATGAAGGGCTTAAACAGTACCCAGATTTAGTAAAACAGTATTTTGGGAAAATTATTCCTGCGGCGGATAATAAATTTGCCGCCCTCAATGCAGCCGTGTGGTCCGGAGGCTCCTTTGTCTATGTTCCCAAAGGTGTCCAGGTCAAGATGCCGCTTCAAACCTACTTTCGAATAAACTCTCCCTATGCTGGTCAATTTGAACGAACATTGATCATTGTGGATGAAGGTGCAAGTGTCCAGTATGTGGAAGGATGCACAGCTCCATCGTTCTCCACCAACTCCTTGCACTCCGCAGTTGTGGAGATTTTCGTGAAAAAAGGGGCACGGTGTCAATACACGACGATTCAAAACTGGTATAAAAATATTTACAACTTGGTTACCAAGCGCTCTCATGTTGGTGAAGAGGGAACAATGGTCTGGACTGACTTTAACATGGGAAGCAAGGTCACCATGAAGTACCCAGGTTTCATATTAGCAGGCAAGGGAGCTCGCGGAGAGACTCTCTCGATGGCGCTAGCCGGATCAGGACAGCATCAAGATACTGGTTCCAAAGCTATTCATTTAGCCCCGCATACGAGCTCTACGATTATCTCGAAATCGATTAGCAAAGACGGGGGACGAACCAGTTATCGAGGCATGGTATTGGTAAGCCCTGCGGCAACCCAGAGTAAAAATACCGTTGTTTGTGATGCGATGCTTTTAGATTCCTTATCCCGTTCCGACACATATCCAACTGATCGTATTCTCAATGATCAGGTTGAAATTCAGCATGAAGCAACCGTGAGTAAAATTGGAGACGAGCAGCTCTTTTATCTGATGAGTCGAGGAATTAGTGAAGAAGATGCGCGGAAGATGATCGTCAATGGATTTATCGATGATCTTGTCCGCAAGCTTCCTCTCGAATACGCCGTGGAAATGAACCGACTCATTGATCATGAGATGGAGGGGAGTATTGGCTAATATGAAACCGATTCAGCCCGAGGCAATCCTTACCACTGTTACAGACGACGCAACAAAACTAACTCTCACACAATCGGGTAACTATCGAGTGGAAATTGTCACAAGTGGGGCAAGCGTGCAAATTGATGGCCGATTTTTAACTCGTCACTCCGAAGAAATTGATATCAATTTAACGATCGTACATAAAGCTGCACACACCCGTGCGAACACCATGCTTAAAGGCGTTGCCTTGGGATCCAGTAAAATCCGTTTTTTTGGACGCATTATTATTGAAGAGAATTGTGGAGACACGCAATCGTTTTTGGAAGAACGCATTTTGCTCCTTTCCGATTCCGCAAAAGTGGAAGCTATTCCAGAGTTAGAAATTTTAACGGATGATGTGAAGTGCTCTCACGCCGCCAGTATTTCAAGAATTCCTCAGGAACATCTCTTCTATCTGCAAAGCCGAGGTATTCCCCTCAATCAAGCTCAAGATCTCATTGTCGAAGGGTTTTTGGAGTAGGTGCACGCTTCTTGATACAATACAGGAATGTTTGACCCTTTATTAGTTCGAGCGGACTTTCCCATCCTATCTGTTTCCCATCCCAGTGGACATCCATTGGTGTACCTAGATAGTGCTGCTACCAGTCAGAAGCCTCAATCAGTCATCGATGCAATCGTAGAGTATTACCAGACAAGTAATGCCAATATTCATCGTGGGATTCATTTCTTAGGCGATCAATCAACTAAGAATTGGCATGCTGCTCGACAGACCGTTGCTTCTTTTTTTGGGTGTAGCGAAGAGGAGCTGGTGTTGGTTCGTAATACCACCGAAGCGCTCAATGCCATCGCAATTTCCTGGGGAGAACAGCATCTTCGGGCTGGCTCGACTATTCTTGCCACACAACTCGAGCATCACAGTAATTTAGTTCCTTGGCAGCAGTTGTGTAAACGTAAAGGAACCACTCTAGAACTGATTCCGGTATTACCAGACGGCACCTTGGATCAAGCATGGTTTGCGCATCGACTAGAAGACACCAGTCGTCCGGTTCAATTACTAGCGCTGTCCCATGTGTCCAATACCCTCGGTACGATCAATCCCATCCAAGAAATGGGAAAACTGGCAAAGAAACATGGAGTAACGGTAGTCGTTGATGGAGCGCAGGCTGCACCACATCTTCCGATCCGCTTTGACAGTCTACCGGTTGATTTCTATGTCGTGTCTGCTCATAAGATGTTAGGTCCAATGGGAATCGGTGGGTTATTAGTGAAGAAAGACGTACTAACAACTCTTGAGCCATGGTTGTTCGGGGGAGGCATGATTGATCGGGTAGAAGACACAACAGCAACGTTTGCAGAAGATCTAGTTGATCGTTTTACCGCCGGTACTCCTGATGTCGCTAGTATCGTCGGCTGGGCTGCTGCTTGCACGTATCTTGAGGGTTTGGGGATGTCGCATGTTGCGGCACACGATGAACAACTTGTGACATATGCAATCGAACAATTACAACACAATAGTCGTGTCAAGTTGGTAGGACCACGAACGCATCGGTGCGGATCGGTTGCGTTTGTATATGAAGGTGTTCATGCGCACGACGTCGCTCAAATCTTAGATAGCGAGGGAATAGCGGTTCGTTCCGGTCATCACTGTACGATGCCACTGCACACCCATATGAAGTGGGGAGCAACGACCCGGATTAGTTTTAATGTATATTCATCTACGCAGGATATTGATCGACTGGTTGAGGCGTTAAACAAAGTTGATGCGATTTTTACCTAACTATGGATGATCTATATTTAGATACTATTCTTGATCTATATAAACACCCGCATCATGCTGGGTGGCTAGCGGAAGACTCAGTGTACACACGAAAGACAGCATCTGCGATCAATGCAAGTTGCGGAGACCATTTTGAAGTGGCACTTCATATTCAGGATCACATCATTAAAGATGCAAAATGGCGGGGGCAGGGGTGCGCTATTAGTTCTGCTGCGATGGATCAAGTATGTAGCTGGATGATCGGGAAAGACATCTCCGCATTGCAATCACTTTCAAAAGAGACAATCTTACAGCTTCTAGGACTAGAAACAATTATCCCAGCAAGAGAGAAATGCGCATTCTTATCCCTGCATCTGCGGTTTATTGACGTTTAGCATCTTCAACTAAAGGTTGGATTGCATTAAGCACAGCCTGAATACTGGTTTCTTCTGGGGCTTCAAAAAATAATCGCGAACCTATGACCCTAATACCTTCGATTTTAATATCACTTTCTTTAGCAAATTTAACTACCCGTACAAATACTTTACTTGTGGTGTCTCTTAGATCAGCTCCCTCTTTTGGAGAAAAAATAATTTCGCATCGTTGGGCCATGGTTGCCTTTCCCATAGCTAAGCTACTCCACAAAATGCGTAGTGAAGTTGTTTAGATATGTACCACTCCTATTGGAAATACTGGTGCTATTTTCACTCTGGATTGATGATGTGTCAACCCTATATCATTAGTCATGCTTTTTGGTGTTAATGTCAGCTGGAGAAGCTCACTTTTGGAGGGTATACTACCGGCTATGTACATAGCTGTCGGTTCTACAAACGTTGTAAAAATAAATGCGGTGATTCAAGCGGTGACGCATGAGTGGCCTGATGCGGTGATCCAAGGATTTGATACCGATACTGGGGTGTCCGCTCAACCACGGTCCGATCATGAAACATTTTTAGGATCGCGAAATAGAGCGTCGAGTGCATTGGCTGCAATGCAGGCAAGCTTAGGCGATGCAATCCCAACCGACAACTCCGAGCTGTTAGGCGTTGGGTTGGAGGGTGGGGTCGATGAAACGGAAGATGGGATGCTCAATGTGGTGTGGTGTAGTGTGGTCGATCGCGACGGGCGATTCTTTTCATCCTCTGGTGCACGTTTCCTCCTCGATGATGAATTGGCCTCCAGAATTTTGATGGGTGAGGAGATGGGCCCTATCATGGACAGTTTGATTCAAGATAAGGATGTCAAAAAGAAACAAGGAATGATTGGTGTCGTGACCCAAGACTTTTTTTCTCGAACGGATGAGTATGCATCCATTGCACGATTGACGATCGGACTTTGGTTTGGGCGAAACTGGCGACAAAAATATCAAATTTGATCTATACTTACAAACATGCCTATTTCTCAATACACCGCAAAGCTTTCTGACCGGATCACGATCGGCGGAAAATTTATTCACCTACATCTGGAATTGCTTAGTCCTAATAAGATCACTTTCGAAGCAGGGCAGTATCTGTTGTTAAACTGTCCGACAACTCCGCAAAAGCGACAATACTCAATTGTGTCTGCACCTCGACTGGATCACGCTATAGAACTGTTAGTGGAAGTCATTCCCAATGGGCAGGCCTCAGGATATTTAAACAGTCTTGCACTCGGCGCAGAAGTGAGTTTTTACGCGCCAGCTGGAGAATTTACGATTCCTCCGCAAGTTAATCAGTCACAAGAACCATTAGTCTTTGTAGCAACAGGTTCTGGAATTGCCCCATTTCGAGCGATGATCTTGGACCAGTTGCGTACACAAGAAACCACACGCCCCTTACATTTACTCTGGGGCATGCGTCATGCGGACGAGTTGTTCTGGTTGGAACAATTAGAAGAGCTTCACGATAACTTCAAGAATTTCACCTATCACATCGTATTGTCACAAGCACCGGATGAGTGGACGTTATGTCGGGGACATGTCACGGATTGTTTAGGAGTTCATGATTTACTTCCCAACGCACAGTATTATCTGTGTGGAAGCACAAAAATGATTACCGATGTGACCCAAATCCTAGGAACTCGAGGAGTCATCCCTGATAATGTTCACTTCGAGAAGTTTATATAAGAAAGGTTTTGTATGGCAGACACCGCCGTTGCTCCAGTAACTGATGATGTTTCTATTGCCCCGAACGATAAAAACAAGGGACCTGGAAAATATAAGGTCAAGGTATTACGACCAAAGTGTATTGGTGCAGCGTCCTGTGTTGCTATTGCTCCCAAGGTTTTTGGCTTAGATGCAAAAAATTTAGCTTTTGTTATTTCCGAAGATGAGCTCGATGACATCAAGCTGTTAGCTGCTCAGAGCTGTCCTACCGCGGCCATTGTCGTGGAGGATATTGAAACGGGTTCCCAAGTGTGGCCGATGTAACGATAGTTCCCGAAGATCTTGCTTAACCGTATTACGAATACTTCGTGGTAGAGTTCTGCTGCTTTTCGTTACGTAATACGCTATGATGACAACGGAAATTTAGCCAAGGATGCAAACTATGACTATCGTGCTTACTGGTTCCATCGCCATGGACCGTATTATGAGTTATGCTGGCCGTTTTGCGGATGTTATCCAGCCAGATAAGTTGCATATTTTATCCCTGTCAGTCTTACTTTGTGACCTTCAAGAAACGAAAGGTGGGGTTGCAGCAAATATTGCATATACGCTTGCGCTGTTGGGTGAGAAACCAATCCTGTATGGATCAGTTGGTCCGAATGCTTCAGGATACATGGACGAGTTGGCGAAACTAGGTATTGATGTGTCGTTAGTGCATTACTCCTCGTTACCAACAGCTAGCTTCTCGGTAATTACCGATATCGCAGACTGCCAAGTGGGTGGTTTTTATGCGGGTGCCATGAGTGATGCAAAAAGTTTGTCCATTGAAGAATTTAAAGATCAGGATGTGTTTGTCGTGATATCTCCCCATGATCCCGATCAGATGGCTGCACAGGTACAAGAATGTAAGAAGCTACAAAAACGCTATTGCTATGATATTGGGCAGCAAGCAACAAACGTCTCGGCAAAAGATATTAAGGCGGGTATTGAAGGGTGTGAACTATTAATTGTAAATGACTATGAAATGGGGATTATCCAACAGAAAACGGGATGGACACAGGATAAAATCGTTGGCATGATCCCAAGTTGTGTGATTACTCTGGGTGAAAAGGGAAGTGTCGTCTGGCATGAGGGCAAGCAGCGGATGATCCCAGCGATCAAGGATGTAAAAGTAGTTGATCCTACTGGAGCAGGAGACGCCTTTCGCGCTGGATTTTTGTATGGTTATTTGCGACAAGCTGAACCCAGTGTGTGTGCACAGATCGGTGGTACGTCAGCCTCGTTTGCTATCGAAGCATCCGGGACACAGACCCACCATTTTACCCGTGAGCGTTTTAAGGAACGCTACGAATCAACATTCGGTCCATCCTCAGTATTGCAATAATTTTAAGGGAATTTATGCCACAAAAAACAGATTACAAAGTAAAAGATATTTCGTTAGCAGAGTGGGGCCGCTCAGAGATTACCCTTGCTGAACATGAGATGCCAGGATTACTAGCGTTACGAAAAGAATTCGGCAAAAAGAAACCATTAAAAGGAGCCCGAATCGCGGGGTCGCTCCACATGACGATCCAAACAGCAGTGTTAATTGAAACGTTGGTCGAACTCGGAGCTCAAGTCCGATGGGCCTCCTGCAACATTTTTTCTACCCAAGATCACGCTGCTGCTGCGATCGCGAAAGCTGGAATTCCCGTGTTCGCTTGGAAAGGGGAGAGTGAAGAAGAGTATTGGTGGTCAACTGATCAGATTTTCAATTTTGTGGATACGAACGGAAAGCTAATTGGCCCAAACCTCGTGGTTGATGATGGATTTGATGCTACTTGGTGGCTGCATGAAAAGCGACCGGAACTTTTGGACGGAATTAAAGGTGTTTCGGAAGAAACCACGACTGGGGTGCATAAGTTGACCAAGCTTTTTGAGGAAGGAAAACTGAAAATCCCAGCAATTAATGTGAATGACTCTGTCACGAAATCAAAGTTTGACAACATCTATGGATGTCGCGAGTCACTCGTCGATGGAATTCGCCGGGCGACCGATATCATGTTGGCTGGGAAAGTTGCGCTCGTTGCCGGATATGGAGATGTCGGAAAGGGTAGTGCCCAGAGTCTTCGTAACAATGGAGCACGTGTCATTATCACTGAGATTGACCCCATTTGTGCACTACAGGCTGCAATGGAAGGATATGAAGTAAAACGGATTGAAGAAGTTCTTTCTGAAATTGATGTTTTCGTTACCACGACTGGCTGTAAAGATGTGATTACGCTCGAACACATGAAAAAGATGAAGGATACCGCCATCGTGTGCAATATCGGACACTTTGACGTTGAAATCCAGGTCGAACAACTCAATAAGGCAAAAGGGGTTTCCAAAAAAACCATTAAACCCCAAGTGGATTTGTATACTTTTCCCGATGGACATCGTATTCTCTTGCTCGCAGAAGGCCGCTTAGTTAATTTGGGATGTGCGATGGGGCATCCATCGTTTGTGATGAGTAATTCATTTACGAATCAAGTACTAGCTCAAATTGAACTGTTTTCCAAAGAGTATGAAGTGGGGGTCCATCGGTTGCCCAAAGAGCTAGATGAAAAAGTAGCGGCTCTCCATTTAGAACATATAGGGGTGCATTTGACCACGCTTACTTCAGAACAGTCACAATATTTAGGAGTCGCCTCCACTGGTCCCTATAAGCCAGACCATTATCGCTATTAATTGCAGCTAATTTTCAGAGAAGAACGATAATGTGTAACGGACACGATTGTATGAAAAGTATAGTGTAAAATGAACCCTTATGAAAAATCTCGGTTTACTCATTGGCTCTCTGGTTATAACGTTAGTGGCGGTAGTCGCCATCGCTGTGTTATTTACCCGCAAGGTAAATGCTCCAATTGTTCCTGCAGATCCGCAAGTTCTTGTAGGAAACAGCGTGAATACAAAAGGTAATCCTGAAGCCAAAGTCACCGTGGTTGAGTTTTCTGACTTTCAGTGTCCCTCCTGCAAAGCAATTCAACCGTTGATAGAGGAGGTGTACTCTAGTGCCTCCGACAGTGTCAAACTTGTCTATCGACATTTTCCGTTACGAACAATTCATCCCAACGCTTTGGCTGCCGCAAAGGCGTCTCAGGCGGCAGGGAGACAGAATAAGTTTTTTGACTATCACGACAAGCTTTTTGCTGCACAAGAGGAGTGGGCGGAAGAGTCGGATCCGATGGGAAAGTTTGAACAGTATGCATCTGAATTAGGTTTGAATGTGGATCAATGGAAAAAGGACGTGGCGGATAAAGCTATCGAGGACATCGTACTCAAGGATGAAGTAGATGGGAACACTCTAGGTGTAGACTCTACCCCCACCATTTACGTGAATAATGTTAAAACCGATCTTAACGATGTCTCCAGTGCAGTTGCTCAAGCATTAGCACAGTAAGATTTTCATCTTCCGTTATAGTTCGACCACGTTTGTACGGGGAGCAAGTTTCTGTATTTAATAAAACCCGTAATCACCCCTTGACGCGCCAGAGTAGAGTTGCTATTGTGAAGCTCATTAGTCTGGTACCTCAAGGAATCCAGGCAAATAGTAAACTAAAAAAGGAGGGAGCATGGCAGCAACGCTTCCGTATAAAAATTCTAAAGGTCAAACTTATTTTCTTCACACACGTGAAGTAAAGTTGAAGAATGGTCGCGTCCAGCGCATTTACTACTTTGCTCGTGATGAACGAGAAGGGTTGCTAACTGAAGTCCCTCAAGGATATCAAGTAGTTGAAACCAAGCGAACTGGAATGCCTGTCTTAAAGAAGGCTGATAAATAAGTTTGTTTCAAACAGAAATTGTACGATAGAGGACCACCTTTCCAGGTGGTCCTCTTGATAGAATAGAGAATCTATGCAGATTACGTCACCATTAATTTACGAACGACTCAAAACTGTGATGGACCCCGAACTTGATATTAATATTGTAGATTTAGGTTTAGTGTATGGGGTTGATATTACCCAAAACGAACCTACTGCACCGGCTACAGTTGTGATTACCATGACCCTGACTACTCCAGGATGTCCGCTGGCGGCAACCTTTGAAACGATGATAAAAGATGCCTTATGGGGAATTGAGAGCTTAGATGTCGATCATAACCTGAAATTGAACTTAACGTTTGATCCACCTTGGGTGTCGGACATGATGAGTGAGGAAGCGAAAGCAGAACTTGGGCTATAACAGAATCTTCATGGTAAAATAAGATTTCTTTGGCGCCCATAGTTTAATGGATAGAATAGGAGTTTGCGGAACTTCTGATCCAAGTTCGATTCTTGGTGGGCGCACCCTAGGGTTAATAGGGAGGGGTGCCTCGAGCGGCTTATGGGCCAGGTTTCGAAAACCTTGGGGGGCGTAACAGCTCCACGTGGGTTCGAATCCCACCCCCTCCGCACTACACTACTGTCAAACACTACAGTAATGATCTTCTTCGCAACATGCTTCTCAAAGAACGAGCGAGAACGGATTTAATTAGTAAACACTATAACTACCATAACTATAAAACATAGTGGTCTGTTATCATTGTTTAATGAGAAGAATCCTGATTAACATTAAAGAAGTTGTTTTCTTGTTTTCAATCGTCATTTTTGCTATTTCGTTATGTATCTGGATACTCTTGGGTACTGGAATTTTCTGTGAAAGCTCTTACAGTTGCAATGTGGGTGGGTTCCTGGTCGCTTTCTTGTTGATCCCAATAGGGATCTTTTTATTTTTACTCTTCAGTTGTTTTTTGATCTGGGCCATTTTTTCGAAGTCACTTTTGTTTTTTAGAAATTACAGAAAATTGTTTGTGTTGACTGCTCTTTTTTGGCCATTATTCTATGTACTCATTGAAATCATTAGTTCAGTTGTTAATTAATCGGTATTTCTGGATGTAATAGGTAAAGTGAGGATTACTCTACTCCTTTTCCAAATTGGAAAAACACGTTTTTTTCGTTTCAATCTTGTATGCTATATCGTAGATGAAGAAAACGATCATTTCCGGAATTTCTATTCTTATTGTTCTCCTAGCAATTATTTTTTTACGCTCGGTGTTTCCTGAAGAGTACGTACAGAAAATGATAATTACCGCAGGTCCACTTGGACCGCTGGTATATATTTTACTGTCCATTAGCGTCTATATTTTTGCGCCATTCTTAGCGCCTCCGCTAGTGTACGTCGGGTTTTATGCCTTTGGTCGAAATGTTGTCTGGTATGCAAGTATTGCGTCGTTTATCTGCTTTTTTACCAATTTTTGGATTGCACGATTATGGGGACGATCCTGGGTGGAGAAAATGGTGGGAAAGAGCGTGATGAAAAAGGTGGATATAATGAGTAAAAACTACGGATTGACGACATTATTCTTTTTACGAGCCTTCCAAGGAGGAATGAATGATGTAATCTCTTACGTTGGGGGATTAACATCGATTCCGTTTCGGTCGTATTTGATTGTGTCTACGCTTGGATTAATTCCAGGAGCTTTATTGTGGTACTGGCTTTCACTAGCGGTGCACGATTCTGTGGAGTTTTTTGTGGTCAGTACGGGGATGTCAATATTTTTATC
>JAGOVC010000086.1 GCA_018060955.1 Candidatus Woesebacteria bacterium
GTTGGTCATCCAGATCAAGGATGTCAGTCAGGATCTGCAAATGATTCTGGAAAATATCCTTGTGATCAAGGACAGAACCATGAAGAATTTAATGTGTTCGTGGATGATGTCCAATCAGGATTTGCCTCGGACCATGGAGAAGATAAATGGCAAACATTTTCCTTTCCTTTAAGTTCTGCACTTTCAAAGGGATGGCATCAAATTAATTTCCGCCACACTGAACAGGGAAAACCAGACAAGCAAAGTGTTGATTTCATCGCTGCTGTCTGTGCTGGACCAGTACCTACTGCAACCCCACAACCCAGTAGTACGCCAACTCCTACTCCCAGTGCTACACCTGGTTTAGGAAAACAATCCAAACTTGCAGTAACATCCGTAAGTTGCTCCCAACAGAATATGGATGCAATTGCTGAATTGTTTGAAGATGGCAAACCGGTTGCAAATGTGACCGTGAAGTTCATCTACAACAATGAAGCCAAATTTGCCAAAACCAATACTGACGGAAAAGCAGTCGTTCAATATGGATATCGCAACAACTCGGATCTCAAAATCGAGCCTGAGCAAGGATATCCGTATCAGCTGCACCACGTAAAAGCAGATCTGAACTGTTCTTCAACGAGTACGGGTTCCGTCTTAGGGACTACGACAAGTGTCGGAAAGATTGCCAGTGGAGTCACCACGGGTGAGATCAAAGGAATGGCAGCCACTGGAATTGCGCAAGACTTGATCATGAGCATGGTAGGATTAACTGGAGCATTGTTCTCAGCTGCTTCACTACGCCTCTATGCCAAGAAAAACTAAAAAAGAAATGAATAGACAATCAACGCGTCCTGTCTTTAGAACAACTAAAGAGGGGCGCGTTGTTGGTGTAACGAGCACTGCGACCAAAGAAGTGCCTATGCTGGGAAAGAAGCAAGCGAATACCGGTCTAGCAGTAATCATCCTTTTTCTCTTTGGGTGTAGTTTGATGGGTATTTCCGCACTCCACTTCTATCTCCAATATCAAAGCCTCTCACTTGCGCGATCGCAAGTTTCCCTCAATGCATTCCAAGAACCAAGCCAGGCTCCCTTTCCGGTTCAGATTACTGTCCCAGGCAAAATTCAAAGTGCGATCGAAACGATGCCCTTGGTGGATAACAAATGGGGGGTTTCACCGACAAAAACAGCATTCCTACAACAATCCGCACGACCGGGTGAGGCCGGAAATATCATTTTGTACGGACATAATCGACCATCGATACTCGGGAATTTGCATCAAGTTCATGTTAATGACGTCATCACCCTGACAACCAGTAATGGCTCGTTACATTCCTACAAAGTGATCAAGCGTGCGATTACATCCCCTACGCAGGTGGAACTACTCCAACCCACCACCAAAGAAGTCCTCACGGTGTATACCTGTACGGGATTTTTGGACAGTCAGAGACTTATTGTACAAGCTCTCCCACTCTAGCAGGATCCTTTTGCTCTTCGGTGTCCAAGGGGTACCCACCCCCTTTATAAAAGAAGTCCGTGATATCTTTATATCCCCACTCTGTATAAGCGATTTGATATTGGCGATGCGACAGCATTGAACCACGACAGACTTTCTCTTTCGGGATCGGCATTTCTAGTTGGAGCTTAATTCGATCAGTGAGTTCCGTTAGCACTTTAGGCGGGATGACTCCACGCTCGGAAGGGTAGACAAACCGAAATAAGACTAAATGGGCTAGCAACACTTCCCAATTCGGTTCCACTCGATTAAGTAAATGTTTCCAATCTAGTTCTTTTCCGCAATGTAGGATGACGTGGATGACATCTGCTCCATCAAACTGGGTCCTCCCTTGACGGTACATTTTGCTTACGATGAGCTCCTCGGGAGGAGATATCTTTACTGGGAAATTTAAAACGGTGCCTTCCCTGGCATGTCTAAACCAGCGATCATCAATGGGCCACATCGTTGGAATAGAACCGAAGATAAGATCAGCAAAGTATGTTCCTTTGGATATTTTGGCAAGCCAACGATCATCTAAAATGTCAATTTTGTATCCAGCTTCCTGAGCAGTTTTGAGAATTCGTGGGTAATCCCCAGCTTTGCAAAAGATATCAATGTCTTTCGTCGGACGCTTAATGCCGGTGAAGTGGCGCACTGCAAACGTTCCCCCAATTAGAAACGGGAGTTCTTGGTCAATCAACAGTTTGAGAAGTTGAGCATAAAACTGCTCGGCTTCTTTCTCATAGCCGGGAGTAATGGAATCAGATCTCATCTGCAATCATTAATACCTTAAAATCGAGGTAGAAGTTTAAAAAGCGAGTAAGAGATCGCTAAGTAGGCACATGAGTTGGATCACCCTGCTCCACCGCCACCACCTCCGCCACCACCTCCACCTCCTCCGGAAGAGCTTCCCGATGAGCCGGAACCACTTGCGCCATAACTGGAACTAGCAGAAGTCGACAATGAACTAATTGCGGAAGAAAGCGAATTCATACTGGCACCAAACGACGCGCCATCCATCACACCTGAGGCGGATGCCCCAGCCCAGTAGGACGCTGCAAGCTGTTGATCCTTACTAGAGAGATCAATGGGGAGTTCACTTAGGGCTTTGGCTGATAGTCCCAACAATGTTCCATACACGAGGTACTTTTCCCAAATGATGACAGAATCAATCGCATCATGTTTTGTTAATTTATAGTCTTTGAGATGCTTTTTAAAAGCGAGCCACGCTGCAGTTTCACTCGCCCCCTTTACCGTTCGTTTCTCTTTGCTTCCCTGCATCAGTATGCCTACTACAAACCAGATAATCGAATTCAAAAGTGCGATCAAGGCAACCAAGGTAAGGAACGGAACAATACTCGTTACCAATGTAGAACTTGTGGTAATACTGAAAAATCCGACCATCGCTCCAACAATTGAAAGGAGAATGGTCGTTATTCCAATAGACTCCACATGGGCCTGTTTTTCAAAATAGCCCTGGGCAATATTTTCTCGTAGCGTTAGGGGTTCCAAACTTTTGAAAAACAAATTGGCAGAGGTTTTGTGTTGTTTACAGTATTCATCAATTCGATCTAACGGTACTGCCTGAACCGTTTTCGCTTGAGTAGGACCCATTTCTTCACCCACTGTGTTAAAGAGAAAATCATAAAC
>JAGOVC010000027.1 GCA_018060955.1 Candidatus Woesebacteria bacterium
CGCTAAATTCTGGGTTGGAAACAACCAATACAAGTCCTGTCCTGTTTTTTGCAACCACCGACACGGATGGAATCGATTATTACCGTGTCAAACTTGATTCTGGTGCATTCAGTCGACAAATCAGCCCTTACCAACTGTCTAGCTTATCTGCTGGAAGCCACACAATTACTGTTCAGGCCTATGATGTATTCGGAAACTTTACTCAAGAAGTAAGGTCGTTTACGATTATCGGAAGTAGCCCGACACCAACACCTACTCCAACCCCATCAACAGACTCCACGTCCACTCCCACTCCTAGTCCCACACCGACTACTGCTCCAGCTGGTGTGGTAACCGCAACTCCTTCTCCGACGAGTACACCGCTTCCAACCGAGTATTCGACGCAAGAGCAAGCAGCCTCAAGCAGTTCAATCGTTGTCGAAATACCATCAGATGAAACCACTGTAGATCCTGAGTTATCCAATGTCATACCGAGTCTTGTTTCTAGGATACAGGCATCGATTCAAGAGTCGACATTGCCACAAGATGTCCTACGAGTTGCTCCAGCTGCAGCCTTGGGATCAATGGCGATTGCCCAAGCAATAGGAGTAGGCGTGATTGTTGCCACTGTATCCACACAGGTTGGGATTGGTGCACTTCTACACCTCTCCACGCTAGTGAATATCGTATCGGCAGTGGGAATCATTCCCATCAAACGACGTCATGGGTACGTCCATGAGGTGAATAGTGGTGCTCCAATTCCGTTTGCGATTATTAGCATTTCGCAATCAGGAGATTCACCAATTCTATTTACAACTACGGTGTCGGATATGTATGGTCGGTACCAAGAACCTGGGTTACCAAGCGGAACCTATTCGATGCAGGTAACGCACCCCAACTACAATTTTCCACCCAAAAAACCTCGACCAATTCATTTATGTGTGGAGCAATATTATGCCGGGGAAAAGTTTGCAATTAACTCGGAGAGATCTACACGCCCGCTAATTATTCCGATGGAGTCACGCCTAGTACAAACGATGCACAGTACTACGCGTTCACGTTTGCTCCTGTTTACACAACGGCTGTTAATTGTCTGGAAGTGGATCAAGTATCCGTTTGCAGTAGTATCCATTCTTCAGGTGCTGCTTTCATTTTCACCACTCGCACTGTTAATTGGGATTGGCTACGGTCTAATGTTAGCTGCCGATGCTGTCACACTATTCCGTCGTCCCACCATGCAAGGGCAGATTGTAATCGAGAAAACTAAAGTACTGTTACAAGATGTGGTGGTAACGCTTAGTCGACAAGATGGATCGGTGGTTGCTCTATCTAGATCCGATGCAAACGGGATGTTTAGCTTCTTCGTTCCCCAGGATACCTACTTGGTATCGGCAATTTCCTCGAACCATAGAATGGTAGGTCTTGAGATCGGTTCAATGTTAGAAGTCCAAACCAAAGCTTTTCCAAAGAATGGATACCAGATTGCGATGCAAGAGGTGTTGCTGAATACAAGCACCCAAGGCATCTAGGGCTCTCAATCTTAGCGTTGTGCGGCACCTGTTGCTGTTGGAGCAATCGATAGTGGAAGAAGACCTACGGACACCGACTGCGCTTTAATGGTTCCATCACTGTTTTGAGCACCGAATACGGTGACTTGTGTCCCGACTTCTAAATCATTCTTGGAAGCTGGCGTTGATGACGTAACGGCAACGGAATCTGAAATGAGAATATTCTTGGTACTTCCATCGGCCAATTTCAACGTGACTCCTGTTTCATCACTACTCAATATTTCACCTGCAATCGGTCGCATCCCCATCCCGTTTTGCCGAAACTGATTTGAACCTGTTTGTTGCATCCGGTTGCCATTGAGTCCAGGCTGAAATCGCGGAGATTGCGAGCGTTGATACACCACTCCACCTCCGAATCCAACCGCACCAATGACTAGACTACAAATAAGAGTAGTGCGTAGAGAAAATTGTTGTTGCATACGATTCCTTTCAAGAACAATAAATAATTATTCATACCGCAGAGCTTCAATTGGCTGTAAGTTGGACGCGCGTTTTGCTGGATACCAGCCAAAGACAATTCCAATTGCAGCGGAGACAAGAAAAGCGAGTGCAATCGCATCTCCCGCCAGTACAAACGCAGAAGATGTGAGCGTCGCATACCCAAAGGACAAGATGATCCCCAGTAGAATTCCAAAAAATCCTCCTGTGAATGTCAGCAACACCGCTTCTACTAAAAACTGCGCGATAATAGTCTTCTTCTTTGCACCTAGTGCTTTTCGCAGTCCGATCTCTCGCGTTCGTTCCGTAACCGTCACTAACATAATATTCATAATTCCGATGCCACCTACCAACAGGGATATTGCAGCGACTCCAGATAGTAATGTCGTAAAGGTCCCTGTTACCGAAGACACGGTATTTAAAATGTCTTGTTGGGAGAAGATCGTAAAATCAGCCTCTGTTGGATCTGTCAGCTTATGCGCTGAAAGTAACAGATATCCAACTTCATTTTGCGCCTGCGTCATTACCTCTTCACTAGTGGCTGTGAGTGCAATCGAGGTTAGATGGCTTACCCCAAACAGCTGCTTTTGCGCGGTGGAGAGAGGGATGTAAATCACATCGTCTTGATTCTGAAATCCTGATCCTCCTTTGGATACCGTTACGCCAATGATCGTAAAGACTTGGCCATTCATCCGTAAGGTTTGGGATACGGGGTCTACTCCTTCACCAAATAGCGTGCTGGCGGTCGTTGGTCCAATTACCGCAACTTTGCTCATCGCTTTCACATCGGTATCACTGAAAAATGTACCGGAACTGAGTTGCAATGAATGTACCGATGTATAGGCAGGTGTTGCCCCAATTACTCGTGTGTTTGAATTTGCAAAGGAGGTCACAGCTTGGGCTCGACCACTGTATTCTGGTGATACTGTCTGAATGGTAGTAATCTCTTCGCTCGTTTCAATCGCTGTCGCATCTGCCATGGTTAGGGTGGTGGTACTTCCCGGAGCGCCTTGGACTCCGCCGCTACGTTGCGCACCTGGATTAACGGTCAAAAGGTTGGAACCTAGTGACTGAATTTGAGATTCAACAGCTTGCTGACTTGCTTTCCCAAGCGAAACTAGTGCAATGACACTCGCGATACCAATTACAATTCCCAAAATGGCAAGGCCCGTTCGTAGTTTATTTACGAATAAGGTTGAGAATGCTTGTGATATTGTTTCGGTATACTCCATAATCAGCTATCCTGAGTCACTGTCGCTTTGGCTCGAATTTGCGTTCGATTCATTCGATCAGAGTCCAGTTTTCCATCGCGAATCGTAATGATGCGTTTTGCTTTGGCTGCGATGTCCGGTTCGTGGGTAATCATGACAATAGTATGTCCTTGATCATTGAGTTGTTGAAAGATCGCTAGTATTTCTTCGGCCTGTGCAGAGGCAATATTTCCCGTTGGCTCATCAGCAAGTAATAGCGCGGGGTTTAACACCAAGGCTCGGGCAATTGCAACCCGTTGTTGCTGCCCTCCGGACAGTTGATTTGTCTTATGGTGCAAGCGATGTCCAAGACCTACCATTTCTAAATACGACGTTGCTGTAGAAAGGCGTTTTGCTTTATCAACTCCAGCATAGATCATCGGTAACATCACGTTTTGAACTGCGCTGGTTCGGGGTAGTAAATTAAATGCCTGAAAGATAAAGCCTATTTTTTGATTTCGAATGTCGGATAGTTGATCATCGTCGAGTGACGAAACCTGCGAGCCATCGAGTGTATACGATCCAGATGTCGGTTGATCCAATGCCCCGAGTATATGCATCAAAGTGGATTTTCCAGAGCCCGATGGTCCCATGATTGCAACGAATTCTCCAGGATTCACCGTAAATGAGATGTCCTGTACGGCTATCGTTTCTACTTCATCGGTCGAATAGACTTTGGATACGTGATCAACAGTAATGATTGGGGTCATAGCGATTAGCGATTGATTCGAACCGCTCCTCCAAAGCCGCCAACTCCACTAAACGGTGATGTTGTTTGGGATGAACTTCGATTGGATGCAGAGCTTGTCGTTTTGTAGACGATCGTGTCACCTTCTGATAATCCCGAAACGATTTCAATTTGTGTTCCCGACGTTACGCCAGTCGTTACCGTCTGTGTTGTCGTCGTCCCATCTCGCAAGAGATTCACACTGGACTGGCCATCTTGTGTTTGCACGGCGCTCGTTGGAATCAAAATAACATCAGGTTTTGTTAGTGTGATGATAGTTGCTTGTGCAGACATATTTGACAGTAGATCAGGGGCATCACTATCCAAAACGATCGTTGCGGGATAAGTAGTTACTCCAGAACTCACAGATCCTACCGTGTCGATGCTATATACCTTTCCGGTGTAACTTTTATCAGGAAGGGCATCAATGGTAATGACCGCTTTTTGATTCAATGCTACTTTTGTGGCATCTACTTCTGTTAAGTTGACACGGATAATAGGTCTTGCGTTGGTGAGAACATAGCCAACGGATGTCGACGCACTGGTATCTGAACTAGAAGAACTTCCAGAAAGAACCATCCCCTCCAGCAATGACATCCCCGTCACCGTTCCTGAAATTGGTGCATATAGTATGGGAGATAGTAACGAGAGAGACTGACTTGCACTTGAAAGTGCCGTTTGCGCCTGCGCAACAACGGATTGCTGATTCTTGTAGGACGCCTCTGAAGCAAGCCATTCGTTTTGGGGAATAATAAATTCTGGTAAAGTACGGACTGGAGCTGTGACATCTTTATACGTATCAGATTCCGCAAGCTTTTTATACGTGTCCCATTTTCCCAGCATCGCAGCTTGCGTTGTATACAAGTTCGCTTTTGCAGCTGATAACGAATTAGCAGCAGACTGATACGCAGATAGCGCCTGCGTGTACTTTTGTTGCGACGTTTGATCAAGTTCAAGCTGTGCAATTTTTTGCCCAGAAGAAACCCTGTCTCCGTTTGCAACAAAGACTTTCTTTACCACTCCCGTCGCAGAGGTGAGAATGGAGCTACTGTTATTGGCTCCAGTTTGTCCAGCCGAGCTGACAGACACCACCAACGTGTTTTTCTCTACTACTAGTGTTTGCTCTTGAATGGTTGTTACTGACTGTTTTGCTTGCGTTGATCTCCAATACAAACCTGCGCCACCCAGCAAAACGATTAGGAGGATTATCCAGCGGGTGGATGCTTGTTTAGCAATGCGTTGGAAAGGGGATAGAGAAGGTGTTTTTGATTCGGTTTTCATAGTAATAGAAGAAGTATAGGATCGCTTCCTTAAGATTTACTTAATTGAACACTAGTCCAGTGCTGATGCAGGAAGTTTAAAAGTTATTGTAGTGCCATGGTCAAGTTTACTTTGTATAGAAATGGTTCCATCATTTGATTCTACTAGTCGCTGGGCAATCGAAAGACCCAAACCGAATCCTTCTGCTTGCGAGCGCGACTTGTCTGCACGATAAAAGCGTTCAAAGAGATGGGGAAGATCACTGGAATCAATTCCTGGCCCTTGATCAGTAATGGCAATCACCACCCACTTCCCTTCTGATCTGGTAGTCATGGTTACTATACTTTTTGAAGGGGAATACTTGATTGCATTTTCCAACACGATTGCGATTGCCTCAGTCAGTTGTCCAGGATCTACTCGAACGGAGTGTTCACTATGGTGTATCTTCAGTTCAATCTTTTTATGCTTGGCCTGTAGTTGCACGCTTGAGCCAGCATCTTCAAGAAGTGAGTTCACCTTGACTATTTGCGGAGCGGTCACATCTACTTGGGCATCAGAACGAGACAAAACGAGAAGATTTTTTGTCAGCGTACTTAAGCGATCGACTTCTTCTAAATTACTTGTAATCAATGCTCGCGCTTTCGCATCCGAAATTTTTGATTCTATAAGTGCTCCTTCAAGCTGCGCCCGAATGGTCGCAAGTGGGGTGCGCAATTCATGCGAGGCATTCGACACAAAATCTTTTTGTTCTTCCATCATCTGTTGAATAGGTCGTAATGTTCTCCCTGCTAACACATAGGATGCCGCCGAAGAGACGATGAGGATGAAACTATTAACGCCAATCAAGGTATACAACGAACGCTGTTTGATTTCTTGCAGTTCTTCAAGGGTTGGAGCATTGCGTGCACGCCCAGCAGGAAGCCGGAACGGCACTCCAGACTCTTCTAGGTACTGATCTAGTTGAATTCTCGTGATGAGTCGCTCAATTTCGCGGGTGGAAGATTGATAGAATGCCATGCTAAAAATGACACTAATACTCATCAGCAGTACGACGTACCAAAGGGTCAATGTGACACGGGCGGTTTTAAACATAGCTATCCTTGATCTTTAATCTCATACCCAAACCCTCGAACCGTATGGATTAGGTTTGACCCAAAAGGACGATCGATCTTGTCGCGAAGGTTCTTCATATGGACTTCCACCGTTGCCGGAAGGATGTCTGCATCATAGTTCCAAACGTGATTGACGATTTTTTCTTTGGAACAGACTGTGTTTTTATGACGGAGTAAATACTCTAAAATGGAGAATTCTTTGGAAGAAAGTTCGATTGATTGCGACCCGCGTTTGACCGTAATTGCAATCGGATCCAAACTCAGGTCGGAGGTATGCAGGATTGGACTCTTGGAACCCTGTGTCCGGCGTACTAAGGCACGAATACGAGAAAATAATTCTTCTAGTGCAAATGGCTTGACCATGTAATCATCCGCCCCGCTATCCAACCCCAATGTTTTATCACTCACCTGTCCTTTTGCGGTGAGCAGAAGAATAGGAGTGGTAGTTCCCTCTGCTCGGAGTTTGGAAGTAAGCTCAACGCCATTCATTTTTGGCAACATAACATCAAGGATAAGAAGATCATAGCTTTCACTGCTGGCCATGTCATATCCGTGTTGGCCATCGCCCACAACATCCACAGCGTAGGTTTGAAGTTCTAATGCTCGGGCGACCGCTGCGGCCAATTTCTTTTCATCTTCTACAAGTAAGATTCGCATAGGGAATAGTTTGATCCTGCAAGCTTAAGGCTTGCTTAAGCTCTATTGTACGCCTAGAATGTCAAGGAATTGCCAATTTTCAGCCTCTACGAAGAACTCGAGCCAGATCCGCGCGAATGTGAAGAGGATCCCAGTCAATGACATGATCGGGAGTATAGATGGAGTACGCCGTATGAAACGATGTAGACGGTGGGGTCATATAGATTGCAATGACTGTCGGTCTTTTTAAGGAAGCATGGAGCGATTCGATAATACTTGGCATTGATTCAGAATGTCGAGATGAAAGCAAAAAGATCCCTTCAGAAAGCAACACGTGTGTAAATGGCCTGTGAAGCGTGTTGTTGAGTGTGCCAAGTTGGAGTGCTTGTTGAAGATCAGAAATAACCTGCCATTGATGGTGTTGGAAATATAACTTTCGTAAATACACCTCCCACATTTGGACAATGCTCTCTGTGTCATGAATAATCGCGATTTTGGTTTCTATTCGTTGAAGCATAGCTTTTTTATAATGGTATATAGGGTGCAAAACTGTTGAATTGTACCTCAAGATGAGCGGACCGTTAACTTCATTTTGCTTATACCTGTTTGCATTTCGTACTATTATCGGATATAATCTACCGTAGAATTCAAATTTGAGCTTCTCTTATTCCTCGCTGAAACTTTTCAGTTTGCATATATCGGATAGCTCCTGAGTTGGGGTTACCTAGTATTTTATTTTTACCTCCGTTTGGTTTTGATTCTTTAAAACTATGTATAGTTCCAATCGATCCTCTCGAGGATTTCGTGGACCATCATCTAGCTCTCGTCCTTCTTTTGGTGGACGTCCCAGTCGTGGTTCCCGACCCATTAAGAAATTAGATTCACGATTGTTTGTGAACAAAGGAAAGCCAGCCTCAGCAGATGCAGCTCTTCCATTCGTGACCAATCAATTTAGTGATTTTGCGTTCCTACCAATCATTCAGCGCAACATTCAGGCAAAGGGATATACCACCCCTACTCCGATCCAGGATCAAACGATCCCTGCAATCATTGAGGGACGTGATGTCATTGGCGTCGCAAATACGGGTACCGGAAAAACCGCTGCCTTCTTATTGCCACTGCTGCAAATGATTATTCAGAATCGGGAAACAAAAGTGCTGATTGTGACTCCTACCCGTGAATTAGCGTTGCAAATTCAAGATGAACTGCGCGCATTTTCACCAGGACTTGGCATTTACTCTGTTCTTGCCATTGGTGGAGCAAGTTTGGAACGACAACGTTTTGAACTCCGCCGAGGAGCACATGTCGTCATTGGAACTCCAGGTCGATTAAAGGACTTGATTCAACAGCGTGCATTACGCTTAGAATTCTTTTCCAAGATCGTACTTGATGAAGTAGATCGAATGGTCGATATTGGGTTTATCAAGGATGTCCAATACTTGGTCAGCTTGTTACCACCTGTTCGCCAATCACTATTCTTCACCGCCACGATTACACCCAAAGTTGAAGAGATTTTACATGCCTTTGTGAAAAATCCGGTTAAAGTGTCCGTAAAAACGCAGGCAACTGCTGAAACCATTGATCAAGATGTTATTCGAATTGTAGATAAATCGCAAAAGATCGATATTCTGCACAATTTACTTATTCAAGATGAATATGAGAAAGTAATTGTGTTTGGTCGTACCAAGTGGGGAATTGAAAAGCTTCATCAAGTACTTGTTGAGCGTGGTCATCGAGTTGATGCCATCCATGGGAATAAATCCCAAGGACAACGCCAACGAGCCCTTCGATCCTTTAAAAACAATCAGATTCGTGTCTTGCTTGCCACCGATGTCGCCTCTCGAGGTATTGACGTGGAAGATGTTACCCACGTGATCAATTATGATGCACCAGAATCGTACGACGATTATGTCCATCGTATTGGTCGAACGGGTCGTGCCAACAAGCACGGAAAAGCTATTACCTTCGTGGATTAATCGCTAGCGTTTATACGCTTTCAGGAATCCGGCGTGGAAGAAACGGTGATAGATATTAAAAAAGTTCCCAGAACGCTCAATGTCATAGCCATTCTGCTGTAAAAACTTCACAAGAGTCTCTACGCGATGACCGTGATCGATGTAATCGTGGTATTCCACATAGATCTTTTCAATCTTTTTAAACACGGAAGCAGGAGAAGAGAGCAAGATCGGATACTCCGCTCCCTCCGCATCAATCTTTAGAAGATTAATCTTGCTGATACCTGTTGAATGAATAAAGCTTTCGAGAGTCACTGAAGGAACATCTACTTTTGTGGCAAATCCATCAGGGAACATGGTGTGATTTACATTATTCTCTTTGCGTTGTTGATAGAAAGAAATACTTCCATCTTGATCACTGACTGCCTGGTGAAAAACCTTGATATTGGTACAGTGATTGCGCTTCACATTGGTTTTGAGAAGTGAAACATTCTGTTCGTCGGGCTCGAACGCATACACCATCCCTTTGGTTGCCTGTCGCGCTGCCCAAATGGAAAAAGAGCCTATATTTGCCCCAATATCGACAATGATGTCTGTTGGACGTATGGGAAAGCGCGCATCATGATACGCATCCCATTTCCAGGTTTCCAAGATTGCATACTTTCCTGATGAATTTCGCTGCACCACAAATGAAGTTGAAGGATCAATAGAAAAATCGACAATTTTTCCTGGTTTGTCGAAAACGTAATATAGTCGGTTGAGTGGGACAAGATGTTGTTGGATGGTACGGGCGACATTCATACAAAACAATTATGAAGTACTCCAGTATATCCAGCAACACCAGGAAATGACTCCATACAGGAGCTGTGTGCTCGCAAAGTGCAACAGTCCAAGGGGTCGATAACGAGAAAATGTTCTAACGATTAAGAGGTCTTGTCAGTGCTTGGTTTACGACGACGGCCGCCACCTCGACTGGCTTGTCCGCCCAGTTTGGCAACTTTTCTGCGAGTTTCAGGATCGGCTGCTTGTAAACCCCGAGCCTTATGAGGAGCACTCCCACCTGCTGAGGCAACTTTCTTTCTGGTGTTGGGGTCGGCTGCTTGAAGGCCACGCTCGTCGTGGTGTGCACTCCCGCCTGCTGATGCGACTCTCTTTCGAGTAGATTCATCTGCAGATGCTAAACCGCGTTTACCTGTCTTTTGTTGAGCCATAGATTCTCCTTTTCGCTACGTTGTTACTTCTAGTCAGAGCATCCACTATTAGTATTTACAGTATACTTCCATTACGTTAGGGTTGAGTAAGAGAGTACGAACTACCCCCTGTCAATGAGCATTCGGAAGACACAGTCTTGGAATATTTTTAGTCTATCCAATCCAGTCCTCTTTTGCAATCGTAAAAGGCTACGAAACCTACCTGAAAATTAGCTTAAGAAAATAACCGCAATAATTGACGGTTTGAGATACTTACCTGCAAAGTTTAAACAGTTGGGGAAGTGAAGACCTTTTTCTTGATCTTCATTGCTTGTTTACCCGTTCGAGAACGCATGTAGTACAGTTTTGCTCGACGGACATCACCTTTAGTCAAGACGGTAATGTTAGCTAATACCGGAGACTCTAGAGGAACAATACGTTCCACACCAATGGCTCCAGCTGCAATCTTGCGTACCGTGAAGGCTTTTCCACTTCCTCGGTTATCGATAGAAAGGATGATTCCTTCAAACATCTGTTGTCGAGTCTTATCACCTTCGGCCACATTGAATGCAACCTTTACGGTGTCTCCGACACTAACTTGTTGATCTTTATAAGTAAAAAACTTTGACATAGGTACCTCGTGTTGTCTGCCTGTTGTCTAGATAACTCTCTAGATCTGGAATTATATCAAAGAAGTTGGAATCCTACAATTGTGACTCAGGTTCTTCGCGGTAAGGGCATGATGCTGTCTGGTGGGGCAAGGTTTGGCTTATCGTATATTCTCGGTTCACTACCGCCGGCTACAGTAATGTACTTTGCATCAACTAATCGCAGTTCACCAGCTAGTTTCGTCAAGTACCGCTGGTCGTTGGATGTCTCTAGGATTACAGAAATCTTTGCTTCAATTTGCTCGCGTTCGTACTGAAGCTTAACTAGCACATCTGAAAGCGTTTCTGTTGCCATAGTATCCCTGTCTTTATGATAAAAATGTCCCAAATTGATTAACCATCTGATCCAAAAACCCAAGTTTACTCAGATTTTGTCGAATTTCAATCTCTGGGATCTGTTTTTTCTTCCAAATGGAGGACAAGGTTGTGATTGTTTCTCGAGTTTCCCAGGGATAGATGATCCAAGCTTTCGAGGTTAAAATGCAAAAATCTGGAGAAAACGCAGTCCATTCCTTGCGAGTTAGGGTTGCAGTATGTACGGTGGCTGGATGCAGAGACGAAACATAGTCTTTGGCAACGATTAAAGACTCCCCGGTGTCGACAAGATCATCAATAATGAGAACGTGT